>DAIRSP010000051.1:0-14510 GCA_036804365.1 Neptunomonas sp.
TCTCTCGCTCACTATCAGTTAGTTTTTGCTGCAGCTTGAGTTGATCGTGCATGACATCAACATCGGCATCTGAAGCATCGGCGCCCTCTTCACTGCGCCTTTTTAGCCGCGCTTCAACCAGCTTTTGTTCACAGAAACAGCTAATAATACGCATAGGTATATCGAGTGATTGCGCAAGATCGATATAGCTTTGTCGGGTACGTTTACGGATAAAAGTGGCATCAACAATGACGGAGTAACCACTTTCTAATAATGATCTCGAAAGGTTTAGAAGATGCTGAAAGGTGCGAGCATTCATCTCGGGTCCATACATCTCTAAGCGTTCACCGCGTAAGCTGAGTTCTCGATAGAGACGTTTACGTTCGACATCAGAGCGAATCCGAATGCAATCTATGCGTTCGACTAGCTGGGCGCTGAGATGGCTTTTCCCGCTGCCTGATACACCATGCATGAGAAATAAAGCCGGTGTTTTGTCCCGGGTATAGGTTTGCGTCAGCTGTAAATATTTTCTAAATGTGGGTAGATCAGGCTCCTCTCCTAAGGTGGCGACTTTGGCGCGAACCATAGAGCGATAGCCCTTGTAAAAGTTTAGGAGTGTCAGACCCTCATAGTCACCTGTGAGTTCTAAATAACGATTCAAGCAGCGATTCGCCCAACGGTATTGGCCTTTGACTTCGAGGTCCATCAAGAGGAATGCGAGATCACACATCGTATCTATCCAGCGGAACTGAAGATTGAACTCAATACAATCGAATAGACGTAACTGTCCGTGATACAATGTGATGTTGCCAAGATGCAGGTCTCCGTGGCATTCGCGAACATGTCCTTCCTGTTTGCGACGTGCAAATATGGAGATCAGTTTACGAAATTGTTGTGCGGTCCTTTGTGATAGGAACTGGAGTGTTTGCCAATCGTTAGCATCTAAGTTTTGTTCGCCGATATGCCGGAAGTTATCAGAAACGACATCCCAAATGGTATCTGCGCCGCCCCATGGGCTGCCCTTTGCAACACGGGGAATACGCGTATGGAAGTGAGCAATTTGTTCAGCCAACATATCTATCCAGGCCGGTTCAAAACGTTGTCTATCAAAGATAAGATCAAGGCGATGTTCAGGGTTGAATTGATGCATACGAATGGCATATTCAAACGGCTCTGAATCTGTTGTTTTGTTGGCGCTAATCAGTTTGGGAGCGGTTTCTGATCCGCATATAGTGATAAGTTTTTCGTAAATATCGGGCGCTAAGCGCTGATTTAAGCGAAGTTCCTCTTCACAATAGTGTTGGCGTTGTTTGAGAGTAGTAAAATCTAAGAAGCCGAAATTGACCGGCTTTTTGATCTTATAAGCATAATCACCCGTAAGCAGGAGCCACGAAATATGAGTTTCTATTACGCGTATGGGTGTATCAACATGATGCGGATAAGCATCAGGTGAAGTCAGGGCTTTTATAAGATCAGGGTACATAGACACTTCGGTATTTTGTAATGATTAAGGAATTATACTGGGCTGATGACTAAAAAGAGAGTTCCGGCAAAAAAAACTACACGTAAGAAACGTACCACGAAGCGCGCGGGTGGTTCATTTTTAGGTGCATTATTTGGCATCTTACTCAAATTAACCCTGTTAGGTGTGGTTTTGGGGGGGATCGGCTTAATTTATTTGGATGCTCAGATCCGACAGCAATTCGAGGGTAAGCGTTGGGCTGTGCCGGCTAAGGTGTATGCACGTCCATTAGAACTGTACCCCGGTTTACCCATTTCTATTCAGGATCTTCAGATAGAGTTACGAGGCTTGGGATACCAAAACTCAAAACAAGCTATTCAACCCGGTTTAGTCGAGATAACGGGAAATAAAGCCCGTATTTATACACGAGGTTTTGATTTTCCTGATGGAAAAGAGCCAGCTCATCAGTTAACACTCACGTTTGCGGGTAATCAACTTGCTTCTATGCGAGATGAGGTGGGTAAGACCGTTAACCTAGCTCGTCTAGAACCAATTTTAGTGGGCGGAATTTATCCTCAAAACAATGAAGACCGTGATTTAATTCGACTGAGTGAGGCACCCCAGGGACTCATAAGCTCTTTAATTGCGATAGAAGACAGAAGCTACTATGAGCACTTTGGAATATCGATTAAAGGTATTGCGCGCGCAATGTGGATCAATCTGCGTGCAGGTCGGTTTGTTCAAGGTGGCAGTACTCTGACGCAGCAGTTGATCAAAAACTTCTATCTGACCTCTGATAGAACGTTGGCCCGAAAATTAATGGAGCTGCCGATGGCGGTTTTGTTAGATTTTCACTACAGCAAGGATGAGATTCTAGAAGCTTATTTAAACGAGGTGTATTTAGGACAAGAGGGATCACGGGCGATTCATGGTTTTGGGCTTGCCGCACAATACTATTTCGCGCAACCTATTCAAGAGTTGCAATTGCATCAGGTCGCTATGTTGGCAGGGCTCGTTAAGGGACCGTCTTATTATGACCCTCGCCGTCATCCTGAGCGTGCTAAAGAGCGTCGCGACCTTGTTTTAAGTGTTTTGCATGATGAAGGCCAAATATCAGATGAAGTTTATCAATCGGCCATCGCTATGCCATTAGGTGTAGTGACTCAGAAAACCTTATTAAAGGGTGCCTACCCAGCTTACCTTGATTTAGTGAAACGACAGCTGCGTGAAAGTTATCATGAGGAAGACCTTAACAGCGAAGGTTTGCGAGTATTCACGAGCTTAAACCCAATAGCCCAAGCCAAAGCAGAGTCTGCTTTAGTAGATACGATTGCTGCTATCGAAAAACAGTATGGTAAGCGTGCAGCTAATCTTGAAGGCAGTATGGTGGTTACAGACCCGCAAACGGGCGAGATTCTGAGCATTATTGGTGGAAAAAGTACGCGCTATGAAGGTTTTAACCGTGCGTTAGATGCGATAAGACCGATTGGCTCTTTAGTTAAACCCGCAGTTTATCTTACCGCCTTAGAGAATGGTTATACGTTGGCGTCGCAGATTGAGGATGAACCTTTCTCTATTAAATTACCTAATGGACAAACTTGGGCGCCTGATAACTTTGATCATAAAGCCCACGGAGCAGTCCCATTGCATAAGGCGTTAGCTAATTCGTATAACTTATCGACTGCAAAGTTAGGGTTAGCTGTTGGGTTAGATAAGGTGATAGGAACTCTAAATAAATTGGGTGTTACGCGCCATTTGGATGCTTTTCCTTCATTGCTGTTGGGGGCGCAAGGTCTGCCTGTGATGGAAGTCGCGACCATGTATCAAACGATTGCTGCAAATGGCTTCCAGATCCCATTACGCGCAATACGAATGGTTGCTGACAGTCAGGGCAATGAGCTGTCTCGCTATCCATTCCAAGTGACGCAAACGGTGTCCGCAGAAAGTGTACATCTTCTGCAATATGCGATGCAGGAAGTGGCTAGAGAGGGGACAGCGCGCTCGGTTTACAATCAATTGCCGAGTAACTTGAATGTTGCGGGCAAAACCGGCACAAGCAATGATCAGCGCGACAGTTGGTTTGCGGGCTTTACCGGTAATCGACTGGCAGTGGTTTGGTTAGGACGTGATGATAATACCGTTTTGCCCTTTACTGGATCAGGTGGCGCACTGAAGGTCTGGACGGCGTTTATGAAAGCAGAAAAGCCGGAGCCCTTTATAGCGCCCGTACCTGAGGGCATAGAGTATCTATGGATTGATAAAGAAACGGGCTATTTATCTGATGAACGATGCCAAGGTGCAATACAGGTACCTTTTGCAAGAGGGACAAAACCACAGTATCGAGTTGATTGTGGGGTAGAACCTGTTCAAAATAGCAGCAGCAAGCCTCTAGATTGGTTTAGAGGTTGGTTTAGACAGGAGTGAGCATGAGAGGTTTTACTCAAGTAAAATGGATTGGCCTGGGATTGTTAGTTGCTTTAACGGGCTGTACAGCGACAAATACATTTAATGCACCCGTCGTCGATCGTTCTAGCGGTGTGGGTAGTACTCGTGCCAATACGAACAATACGGGTATTGTTACGGCTGTTGACCCGTCTATAGGGGTCACGGTGACGCCTATTGCCCCTGAGCCCATTATTCGGTCGCAGCGGGATACGATTGCAGTAACCGAATCGCCAGTACAGACGGATAATGTGCCTGTCTCTCCTGCAAGCACAGAGCAGGTAGAACAGAACCCTGCTATTGTTGCACTGCTTGAGACGGCAAAAACTCAAACGAATGATGGCAACGTGCGTGCGGCTCAAACGAGCTTGCAGCGAGCACTGCGCATCGCGCCGAAAGATCCTGAAGTTTATTATGCATTAGCAGACACCCATCGTCAGTTAGGTGAATTCGTTCAAGCTGAACAGGTGGCATTAAAAGGCGTGGCTGTGGCTCAAGGTCAAAATGATAACCTGCGTCGCTTATGGGAGTTAATTGCATCGATTAGAAATGACGTTGGGGATATTGATGGTGCGGACAAAGCATCAGCCATATCACGACGTTATTGATAGACATAAAAAACGAGCACTAAAGCTCGTTTTTTTGTAGCTGAGCAATCAATCTAGCGCTTGCTAGGCCAACTAACGCCAAGCCAATAGACAAGATCACCTCGCTCGCGAAGTGGTTTTGTAGCGCGGGAGCTAAGCTCGTACTATCTAAAATGCTGGTGGATATTCCGATCAGTATTGCAGCCGCTAAGCCGGGTATCCGGATATTATGAGCGTTATTGCGTGCAAAGCTAATCAATAGAGCGCTCATCACTGCTGCCCCGAGCCATAGAGCATAGTTCTGGCCTAAATCGGTTCTGCGCATCAGCTCAAATAGCGCGAAGAGTGCTAAAACCCATCTTCCCCAGATAGCGGTCGTCCAAAAGCGGTTGAAACTCGCCGCTAAGAGCACAGATCCGATCAGTGGAATCGCAATAAAGTGTTTCAAATTGCTAAAAAGTCTTTTGGCTGTTTCGGCATCCGTGGTTTGAGCTACAAGTCCCCATTCTGCGATAGATCCCGCGGCTATGAAGCATGCGGATAGCAGCAATAAAAAAGCGAGGGTTTTATGACGCTCAGATAGCGAGGATGTTTGCCGGTAGGGCAGAAGTGCGCATGCCGCGCACCCTGCTAAGCTTAGAAATAATGAAAGCGTATTCATGAGCTATTTTAATGTGGCAAATACGCGACTAGCCGCTGCGATAGTTTGATCAATATCCTCTTCACTAATTGCTGCGGACATAAAGCCTGCTTCATAGGCGGAAGGCGCTAAATAAACCCCTTCTTTTAACATGCCTTGGAAGAACTTGGCGAAGCGTTGAGTGTCACAAGCTGTGGCTTGAGCATATGTATTGATTTCGGTTTGCTCAGTAAAGAATAATCCGAACATACCTCCGACCGCTGTTGTTGTGAAGGGAATTCCCTGTGCGATTGCGGCAGCTTCGAGTCCTTGTGTCAGTAGCTCTGTTTTAGCTTCTAGCTGTTCATGGATGCCCGGCGTCGTTGATAGCGCATTAAGCATGGCTAAACCCGCGCTCATAGATAAAGGGTTTCCTGAGAGAGTGCCTGCTTGGTAAACCGGCCCTAAAGGCGCAATGTGTTCCATGATTTCGCGTTTGCCGCCAAATGCGCCCACCGGAAGTCCGCCCCCGATGACCTTGCCAAGCGTGGTTAAATCCGGCTTAACATTGTAATAAGCCTGAGCTCCACCTAAAGCAACACGGAAACCTGTCATGACTTCATCAAAAATTAACACAGTGCCGTACTGATCGCAGACTTCACGGAGCCCTTGCAGGAATCCCTCTTTCGGAGGAATACAATTCATATTACCTGCGACAGGCTCAACGATGATGCAGGCGATCTCTTTACCCGCTTCAGCAAAGGCCGCTTTAACATTGTCTAAATCATTGAAAGTGAGCGTTATGGTGTGTTCTGCAAGCGACGCTGGTACGCCTGGAGAGTTAGGTTCGCCGAGTGTAAGTGCACCTGAGCCTGCTTTTACTAACAAGGAGTCGGAATGGCCATGGTAGCAGCCTTCAAATTTTACGATCTTGTCGCGTCCGGTGTATCCGCGGGCGAGGCGGATGGCACTCATCGTCGCTTCTGTGCCTGAGCTGACCATGCGAACCATCTCGATTGACGGCATCAGTTCGCACACTTTATCGGCCATCACTGTTTCAAGTGCCGTCGGTGCGCCAAAGCCTAATCCGTTATCAAGAACATCGCGAACCGCTTGAATAACATCAGGATTCGCATGACCTAAGATCATAGGGCCCCATGAGCCGACATAGTCGATATATTTATGATCGTCTTCATCAAATAGGTAAGCGCCTTGCCCTTTTTTGAAAAAAACGGGTGTTCCGCCGACACCTTTAAAAGCACGAACGGGTGAGTTAACACCGCCAGGAATATGATGTTGAGCGGCTTTGAATAGGTCTTCAGAACGTGACATGGTAATAAACCTTTCTGCTAACGGTTAAACAGCTCAGTAAAGTCATGAGCTTGTTGATGAATTGACGGTGCTGTAAATAGCGCGTGAACGACAGCGATCATGTCGGCACCGGCATCAATTAATGGTTGGGCATTATCCACTCTAATGCCGCCAATCGCCACTATTGGGCAGGAAACTTCTGTCCTGACCTGCTGCAAAAGTGACATAGGCGCAGGAATCGCGTTGGGCTTGGTGGTTGAGGGGAAAAAAGCACCCAGTGCGATATAGCTAGCGCCTTGGGTATACGCTTGTTGGGCTAACGCCTGTTGGTCATGACAGGTGACACCAATAATGGCCGTATTTCCTAAGATATCTCGAGCGGTTGTAAGTTTGGCGTCCTGCTGTCCGATATGAACACCATGCGCGTCGCACTGTGCAGCCAAGGATATATCATCGTTTACAATAAAAATGCGCTGATTGTCGCGGCATAACCGATTTAAGTAAGATGCTTGGCGAAGGCGCTTGATGTTGTCGGTCGATTTGTCTCGATACTGAACTACCCGCGAGCCGCCAGCTAACGCAGCTTCTACGGCACTGAAAAGCGACCGGTCATCTGGCATCAGATGGCTGTCTGTGATGACGTACAGGCCTTTGAGTGGTGTCATAATGTTTGCTTATGAGTATAAAAATATTCGATCTGGGCGCGCGTTAGCATCCCCATCATTTCGGCTTGGTTACTTACGATACAGAGCACATTAATATGCTGCTCATCCATTTTTTGTAAGGCTTCGAAAAGCGTAGCGCGAAAGCTTAACAGTGTGATGTTGTGTCTTTCCGCAGGGATCTCAAAAAGGTTGATGTTTGCAAGATCGGCCTCGGCCTCAAGCTGTCGATTGAGATAACTTTGCAGGTCGTTCGGCAGCATCAGTTTGCTTCGGTTAACTTCATCGCCCTCGATAAATAACCAGCGGGGCTTGTTGAGCAATATCGCCTGTGCTGACTCAAGGCTAAGTAGATGATCTGTTTTGATAAAGTTTCGGTCCATTAGGCTGCCTGCCGCAGCACGAGACAGGGATTGCGCTATCGGCTCTTGTCGATAATCGAGTCCTTGTGCTTGCATCGAGAGTAAGAAAATGGATGGCTGCTTGAATACATAGCGAACCGTAAGATTACTTATGACGATAGCGATCATACCGGGGAAAATAATATTGGTATTGCCGGTGAGTTCTAGTAGGGCTGTCAAAGCTGCAAGCGGAGCATTGAGTACAGCGCCCATCATTGCACCCATCCCTAGCATGGCATAGAGCCCTATATGCGAAACATCCATCTCCGTAAAACTGTTGCCAATAACACCAAAAATACCGCCAGCTAATGTACCGATAAAGAGTGTTGGGCCAATTAAACCCGCTGGAACGCCAAGGCCTAAAATAATTGGGGTGACAATTATTTTAGCGGCTAACAGGCCTATAAGTAGCAGTAGATCAAGTCTCCCCCAAAGGGCTTCCGATACCGTATCGTAACCAACCCCCATAATTTGGGGATAAAGTGTAGCAACCGCCCCTGTGAGAACGCCAGCTAGCAGTAGTCGGATGGAGATATGCCATTTTGCTAATCGGTGGGTCTGTATCATTAGATAATTAAACAGAGCCGCACATAAACCGACAGCGACTCCCAGCAACATAATCCAAGGTACTTCGGCGAGTGTGCTGATATCAAAGAGGGGAACATCGAATACACTAGCGTGTCCTAAGATGCTTCGAACAACCAGATCAGCCGAAACGGCGGCTACTATAATCGGAGTAAAACCTATTAGGGTGTACTCCATAAGAATAACTTCCATCGCTAAAATAATACCTGCGAGGGGTGTATTAAAGGCCGCTGAGATCGCGGCGGCTGCCCCGCAGGCGATCAGTAGCCTTAGCGAGTTATTTGGTAGCCTTAGTCGCTGCCCTAACAGGCTGCTGCATGCAGCGCCCAAGAAGATAGCTGGCCCCTCTCTTCCCACTGAATGCCCACTAATGAGCGCCACGGAGGAGGCAACAAACTGCATAATCAGGCTTCTGCCGGGGATTTGACCCTGATGATAAGCCAAGCGCTCGAAGAGATTGACCATGCCAATCTTTTTGGCGGTGTCTGACCAGAAGAAAAAGATAACGATAAGTATGCAGCTGCCAATAATAGGGCTGATGAATTGTGTTTGTGTGTCGAGGTCTTCAAATCTGTCGGGTTTGCTTAACCAAAATGTCAGGGGCAGTTCAACCGCTAATCTGAAGAGGATCATCAATAACCCGGTTGTAATACCAGAAAGTAATCCGAGAATAACAAGTTGCGGTAAGGCGTCGTAGTGAGTGAGACGCTCCCGGAAATACTGTAAGGATAGGTTTTTTTTGAACATTCGGTAAATTAGCCAACAGCTGATAGTTTTTAGTATCTATGATCGGTATTATAAGTTAACAGTTTTTGAAGAACGATGTGAGGTTAATGTGATCAAGGTAGGTATTGTAGGCGGCACAGGATATACCGGCGTAGAACTCTTACGCTTACTCGCGAACCACCCTGAGGTAGAAGTCAATGTTATTACTTCTCGTTCAGAAGAGGGGATGCATATTGCGGATATGTTTCCTAACCTTCGAGGGCATTTCGACCTGCGCTTTACAGTGCCAGATACTGAAACTTTATCTGAGTGTGATGTGGTCTTCTTTGCTACGCCGCATGGTGTTGCTATGAGTATGGCGCCAGATCTGATCAAGCGTGGTGTTAAAGTTATCGACTTGGGCGCAGACTTCCGAATCAAAGATGTTGAGTTATGGTCTAAATGGTACAAATTGGATCATACTTGCCCAGATCTTGTAGAAATGGCTGTTTACGGTTTGCCAGAAGTTAATCGTGATGCGATTCGTAACGCACAGTTAATTGCTTGTCCGGGATGTTATCCAACAGCAACGCAATTAGGTTTCTTACCGCTGTTGGAAAATCAGTTAGTTGATCACCGTCGTTTAATAGCCGATTGTAAATCTGGTGTCAGCGGTGCAGGGCGAGGCGCAAGCGTCAGTGCTCTGCTATGCGAAACCAGTGAAAGTATGAAAGCCTACGGTGTGAGTGGACACCGCCATCTCCCGGAAATCAAACAGGGTCTAAGCCTAGCGGCTCAACGTCCAGTGGGGTTGACGTTTGTGCCTCATTTAACACCTATGATTCGTGGGATTCATTCAACCTTATACGCCACATTGAAAGACCCTAAAGATGGTCTGCAAGCACTCTATGAAGAGCGCTATAAAGACGAGCCGTTTGTTGATGTGATGCCTGCGGGCAGCCATCCTGAAACACGTAGTGTTAAAGGCGCCAATACCTGCCGTATCAGTGTTTTCCGTCCGCAGAATGACGATACAGTCGTGGTGCTTTCTGTGATTGATAACTTGGTTAAAGGTGCTGCCGGTCAGGCCGTACAAAATATGAATATTATGTTTGGATTTGATGAAACTGCGGGTCTTAAACTCGTGGGCTTAATGCCTTGATACTTGACTATATTGCTTGGTTAATTGAAAATAGCAAAACATAGTGAAGGGTATTGAGAGAATTATGACTGATTCAGTGGCACAAAAACCGCCAATGATATTTACAGATGCGGCGGCAGCAAAAGTTAAAAGCCTAATTGAAGAAGAGCAAAACGATAAGCTTAAGCTTCGTGTATTCATTACGGGTGGTGGCTGTGCAGGTTTTTCATACGGTTTCACTTTTGATGAAGAGGCCGCTGAGGATGACACGCGTATTGAAAACCAAGGTGTATTGATGGTGGTTGACCCTATGAGCTTTCAGTATTTGGAAGGGTCAGAGGTTGATTACACAGAGGGCTTGCATGGCTCTCAATTCAAGATCAATAACCCTAACGCGACCACAACTTGTGGCTGCGGCTCATCATTTTCTATTTAGGTCGGCTATTCTCCTCAGTGTGGTGTCTCGTGACACCGCACTCTTCAAATCTTAAAACGTTAAGCCTGAAATATTCCACCTAAAATACGAAAGCCTTGCGCTCCTGTCACGGCAGGATGATTTCCAGGGCGCTGATGACCTGTTTGGTGGGCTAGCCAAGCAAAAGCGGCAGCTTCAACCCAATCAGGGTCTAAATTGAGTACGCTAGTCGTGCTTACACTCTTAGCCTGAATATGGTGGCTAATGCTCTCTAATAGTAGCGGGTTATGCGCGCCACCTCCGCAGAGGTAGATTTCAAGATCACTTAGCTGGGTTTGCTTTATTGCATCTGAAATTGAGACAGCGGTGAGTTCTAGCAGGGTCGCCTGAATATCTTGCGGTTTGATCTCTTCATGACTGAAGGCTTGGAGTCCTTGATTGATCCACTTTAAATTGAAGAGTTCTCGGCCCGTGCTTTTAGGGGGTGGTTCGGAGAAAAAGGGTTCATTAAGCCAGTGTCTAAGCAGGCCGTTGTGGCTTCGTCCAGTGGCTGCCCACTCACCGTTTTTGTCATAGAGATTTCCGGTGTGATGGTTGATCCAGCTATCTAAAAGCACGTTTCCTGGGCCAGTATCATAACCTAGCAATTCATCTTTATTGTCGCGTTTGAGAATGGTAATGTTAGCCATCCCTCCAATATTCACAATAATTCTGTTGTGTTCGGTTGAATGAAAAAGACTGTGATGAAATGCAGGCACAAGAGGCGCACCTTGACCACCAGAAGACATATCGCGCCGCCTAAAATCAGCAACAGTTGTGATGCCGGTTTTTTCAGCAATAATGTTGGGATCGCCGATTTGAAGTGTGAAGCCTAGTTCGGGACGATGGCGAATGGTTTGGCCGTGGGAGCCAATCGCAGCAAGACGTTTCCGATTTAAAGCGAGTGACTCAATCAGCGAATTTGCGCAGTCGGCGAAAAGTAGACCTAATTGGGTATCGAGCGAGCCTAGACGGTCAATTTCGTTATCGGTAGGGCTGGTTAAGGCGAGAATTTCTTTGCGTAGTGGGTGCGGTATTTCGTAGCAGGACGCGCCTATCAATTCAAAAGTGCCATCTATTTTTACAGCTGCAACATCAATACCATCAAGGCTTGTGCCTGACATTATACCAATGTAAATGTCAGGCGTTGGTTGATCTTCAGTTGGCCTGTGCATATTGAGTTGAACCGTGGTTGTCTAGCATAGCCACGATTTGTTTTGCGGTAGCTGCAAAAGCAAGTCTTTCTTTAGGTGCAACAGGTTCTGCTTGTGGAAACTTAACAGTCATTGGGTTTTTATGTGCACCATTAACCTGGAACTCATAGTGTAGGTGTGGGCCCGTAGCTAAGCCAGATTGGCCGATATAGCCGATGACTTGTCCCTGTTTCACACGACTGCCCTGCTTAAGCTTGGAATTGTATTTAGACATGTGCGCGTATAGCGTCGTTATATTATTGCCATGCTGTAAGACGATAGTGCGGCCAAAGCCGTTCTTAGTGCCTAGCCAAATGACTTTGCCATCACCTGATGCTTTAATCGGCGTGCCAGTGCTTGCAGCATAATCAACACCTTTGTGAGCTCTAATTTTGTTTAGGACAGGGTGCTTGCGAGCCGTTGTGAAACCGGAGCTGATACGGGCAAAATCAACAGGCATACGTAAAAAGGCTTTACGCATACTGTGTCCATCGGGCGTGTAGTAGCTGGTATTGTTGTCAGAATCGGTATAACGGATGGCGGTAAATGTTTCACCTTGATTGGTGAACTGAGCAGCTATGATATTACCGTCACTGATTTTTTTGCCATCGAGGTATTGTTCGTTATAGATGATTTTGAAGCTATCGCCTGGTTGGATGTCTTGTGAAAAGTCGATATCCCATCCAAAAAGACCCGCAAATCGCATAATTAAGTTACTTGATACACCTGCGTTATTTGCGTCAACAAAAAGAGAGTTATTGATTACACCTTCGGCAAAGCGTTGTTTCGTGATGGGTGTTCTTTCATCGATGCGTGTTGTATAGCCCTCAGGATTCGACTCTATATAGAGTGTCTTGAGGGCGTTCATCTTGTATTTGACCTTCTTTAATGCACCGCCTTCTATGCTGAATGAGAGCTTTTCACCAGGGTATAGGCGAGCAAGTTCATTATCCTCTTTGGTTGCGTTACTGACGTTATAAACATCAGTAGCAGAAAGGCCTGCACGTTTAAATAAAGAGGTTAAGTTGTCATTCTTTTGAACAGTGTAGCTAATCCAGTTGTCCGTTTCTTCTGCGGGAGTGTTGTCTTCAGTCTTAGCGATGTCAGCGATATCAGAGGCGGGTGCAGTTGGTTCTTCAGTTGTTACGGATTGATTCTGTTCAATAATGTCTTTTGTTGAATCGCTGCTTCCTGGCGTATCGGATGATGTTTCTAGTGGCAGGTTAATAGTGTTGCGAATTCTATTGAGTGTAATATCAGTAGATTCATGCTGTAGGGTACTTGAATCCTGAGCTGCTCTAGTCGCAGATACTTCTTCAGAAGGAAGTAATAATAGAGTGACGCCTAATACAGCTCCGCAGATGCTTGCCGCCGCAAGGTGTACCGTAGGGAACTTGCCTTTTATTTGTGTTAAAAGACTATGCATGCCTCACTCCAAAGCTTAATAAGATAACAATACGTAAAAAACAATAATATACGATTATTAATTAAAGTAATAATAGAAATATTCTTATACAAGACCATTGAAATCGAGATTTGTTCAATCAGTCGTCAATTGGTTAGAATACGCCTAATTTTTAAAGCCATCATGATTAAGGTAATAGATCAAAATGAGTGAGTTGACCCTGTTAGAGGATTTGAAAGCGCGTGGTCTAGTAGCACAAATGACCAGCGAAGAGGAGTTACAGCAGCATCTCAATGACGGCAGTGTTACCTTGTATTGTGGTTTTGACCCTACTGCCGATAGTCTACATATTGGGAGCTTGGTTCCTCTTTTGACGTTGCGTAGATTTCAAAGCTACGGACATAAGCCGCTAGCATTGGTTGGCGGTGCGACTGGCTTAATAGGCGACCCAAGTTTTAAGGCCCAAGAGCGTAAATTGAACGATGATGAGACAGTTGCAGGCTGGGTTGAAAAGCTTAAAGCTCAAGTAAGTGCGTTTATCGATTTTGATTGCGGCTCGCATAGTGCGGAAGTCGTGAATAATTTGGACTGGACTCGCGGTCTTGATGTCCTGACTTTCCTTCGAGATGTAGGAAAGCACTTCTCAGTCAATCAAATGATAGCTAAAGAGTCGGTAAAGCAGCGGATTGATCGCGAGGGTGAAGGGATCTCTTTTACAGAATTCACTTACATGATTCTGCAGTCATTTGATTTTCAGCAGTTAAACGCTTCACATGGATGTACGTTGCAAATTGGTGGTTCGGATCAGTGGGGTAATATCACTGGAGGTACAGAGCTAACGAGGCGGATGAATGGAAACAAAGCCTATGGTTTGACTTTACCGCTGATTACAAAATCTGATGGTACTAAATTTGGCAAAACAGAATCGGGAACTATCTGGCTATCTGCCGCAAAAACGTCTCCTTATGCTTTCTATCAGTTCTGGTTGCAAACAGCGGATGCCGATGTTTACCGTTTCTTAAAATACTTTACTTTCCTATCAGTAGAGGCGATAGAGCAGTTAGAGTTGGACGATAAGAATCGAGAAGGAAAGCCGCTGGCTCAATCCGTGCTTGCGACTGAGGTTACTCGACTTGTGCATGGTGAAGAAGGGTTGACGGCGGCGAAGCGAATAACGGAAGCCTTATTTTCAGGTGATACCGCTCAACTAAGCGAAAATGACTATGAGCAATTAAGCATGGATGGTTTGCCAACCTCACAATTGAATTTAGACGGATTGGAAAGCTCTCCTCTGACTCAATTGTTGTCGGAAGCTGATATGGGAACGGGTAAGCAAGTTAAGGATGCTTTACAGCGTAACGCTGTGACCGTGAACGGTGTTGCTGTTGGGTTGGACATGGTATCGATGAGTCATAAAGTCTTTACCCAGGATGTAGCTATATATGGGAAATACTTTTTAGTGAAGCTTGGGAAAAAGAAACATCAGCTATTTGTTATCTCATAGGCTTGTGTATTAACCAAAAGAGACGCCCGGAAGGGCGTTCAGAGTGTCGATAAACCCCAG
>DAIRSP010000051.1:14610-16013 GCA_036804365.1 Neptunomonas sp.
GCTTTTTAAGCTAGATAAGCCCCTAGCTAAGCATTAAGGCGATCTTTTTCATATTCTGGGCAGCCGCTATCAGTAGACATTGCGAAGAGACCTTGTCTACCCCTCTAAATCTCGCATAGCGATACCCGTGTAGTTCTTTCGCGTCCGCAAAACTCCGTTCGACCGTCTCTTTCCGTCTTGCGTAAATAATTTTTCCAGCTGGTGTTAAGCGATGGGCATTCACTCGCTCTTTGCTGTCTTCCCAAATATGTCTAGTGATGGTTTTCACTGAGTCTTTATTCGTTGTGCAACGCTTCTTCTCTGGGCAGTTTTCGCAGATAGTGCGATCTGAGTCGTAATGACGATAACCTTCTCTCGAAGTGGTTTTGTAGATTAGTGACTGGCCTTGTGGACAGATATACACGTCATTCGTGGCATCGTATTGATACTCTCGCTTATAAAAGAAGCCCTTTTTGTGAGTCGGTCGTCGATACCCCATCACCGCATAGATGTGTCGTTCTTCGAGCCCATGACAGACAGCAGAGGTAAAGTAGCCTGCATCCAGACCAACGGAGGTAACATGGAACTTAAAACGATCTTTCATTCGATCCAGTCGTTCTAAATAAGGCACGGCATCATGCACATTGCCTGCAGTGACATGAACATCGGTAATAATATTACAACGCGCATCAACGGTTCGATGGTCAAGATAGAAGAACCCTTTTGGCTTGGTATCTCGCACCATGTAGCCACTTTCAGGATCCGTCGTGCTCTGCTTTATTTCTCGTGCTTTCTCTTTAACCTTTTCAGGTGGTAAAGGCTTTTTTTCATGAGCAATTCGATCCTCCTCAACCGCTTGATCCAGTTCATCCATATACGCCTGACGAGATTGCTCAACCCGCACTTTTTGAAAATGCTTTTTGTTGGCGTTGGCTTTTAGGTGCGTGGAGTCGGTATAGAAGGTATGGCCGCTGACGAGCTTTTTTTTATGGCTTGAAGAACGATCTCATCAAAAATCTTCTGGTACACATCAGACTCTTTAAAACGTCGAGTTCGATTTGCACTCAGGGTAGAAGCATCGGGTACTTTGTCCGTTAGACCTAAACCAAGGAACCAACGGTAAGCCACATTGACTTGAACGTCACGAATCAGCTGACGCTCACTGCGTATTCAAAAGAGGTAACCGATGAACTACAACTTGAACATGAGCGTTGGATCAAGGGCAGGACGACCATTGTCTGCACAATAAAAATCCTTCACCAAGTCATGCAAGAAGGTAAAGTCGATAGTTCGATCAATCTTACGAAGAAGATGATCACTTGGGACGAGCTCATCAATGGAGACAAACTCTAGAGTCGATTGGGTTTGGGGGCGTTTTTTGGTTTTATGCCTAAAAAAATGAATTAATTAAGACAAAAGTATTG
>DAIRSP010000052.1:0-15919 GCA_036804365.1 Neptunomonas sp.
ACATTAGAGCGTGGATTGTCTCATGCTGAAGGACTTAATCGCATGTTCCTTAGATGACAGCGATCATATGGGGTTGGCCTAAACGAGAACATCTCGATAGAACCTCTTCAATGCATATTGAGGAGGTTCTTCGAGTGACGCACTTTAGCCGGGGCGATTATTCCGATGCCCTACTACTCAACCGTAACCGACTTCGCCAGATTCCTTGGCTGATCGACATCCGTCCCTTTTAACACTGCGACGTGGTAAGACAAGAGTTGTAGTGGAATGGTATAAACAATCGGCTCTAAGATTTCTGGCATCTCTGGCATCTCTATGACGTTGACACCTTCACCCGGCTGAACCTCTTGTAAAGAGCCTGCAAAGACAAATAACTCTCCACCACGCGCACTCACTTCCTGCATGTTAGCCTTGAGCTTATCGAGCATGTCGTTACGAGGTGCTACTGTGATCACCGGCATATCCTTATCTACAAGCGCCAAAGGGCCATGTTTCAGCTCACCGGCGGGATAAGCCTCTGCATGGATATAGGAGATCTCTTTAAGCTTTAATGCACCTTCCATCGCCACTGGATAGAGTGTGCCTCTGCCCAAGAATAAAGAGTGCTGTTTTTCTGCAAACGCTTGAGCTAAACCTTCAATTTCACGATCCATCAGAATCGCTCTTTCAATGAGCTGAGGGAGCTGAATTAGGCTTTCAATTATTTTGCGTTCTTTTGCTTCGGTGAGCTTAAAACGGCGCCCCAATACCAGTGTTGTCAGTAACAAGGCCACAAGCTGGGTTGTGAAGGCCTTAGTTGAGGCTACACCAATTTCAGGTCCTGCGTTGGTCATCAGATATAGATCAGATTCGCGTGTCAGAGAACTGCCTGGTACGTTACAGATACTTAAACTCGCTAATATCTGTGCTTGTACATCACGCAAAGCGGCTAGGGTATCCGCGGTTTCACCTGATTGGGAAACAGAGATAAATAATGTCCCTTCTTGAATGACAACGGGACGATAACGGTATTCACTCGCCACCTCGACATGACACGGAATACCAGCAAGCCCTTCCATCCAATATTTGGCGATCATACCCGCATGGTAACTGGTTCCGCAGGCGATAATTTGAACCTGTTTGACCTGATCGAAAATAGCGGAGGCACGCTCTCCAAAGACCGCTTCATCTACTAGCCCATTGTTGATACGATCTTTAAAGGTGGCGTGGGTGACACGTGGCTGCTCGTAAATCTCTTTAAGCATGTAGTGCTTATAGTGACCCTTATCAGCAGCCGTTACACTATGCTCATACTGTTTAATTTCGCGCTCGACCACCTCGCCTTGATCATCCCACACTTGGATGCTGCTGCGAGTAATCTGGGCAATATCACCCTCTTTTAAGAACATAAAACGGTCGGTTACAGGTAGTAGCGCTAGTTGATCAGAGGCGATAAAGTTTTCACCAATCCCAACCCCAACCACTAATGGACTGCCTTTACGAGCCGCTAAAATTTCACCTGGATAGTCCTTATGGATAATCCCTAATGCGAATGCACCTTCTAGCTGCACAATGGTTTCTTTCATTGCGTCTATCAAGTTGTTGCTTTTTTGCATGTGGCTATCAAGTAAGTGAGCAACCACTTCGGTATCTGTTTCCGATGTAAACTTATAGCCCGCTTGAATCAAGCCTGCTTTCAATACTTCATAGTTTTCGATAATGCCGTTGTGTACGACAGCGACTAAGTCACCCGACATATGTGGATGTGCATTATGCTCCAGGGGCTTACCATGAGTTGCCCAGCGGGTATGGGCAATACCTGTTGAACCGCTAATCGGTGCCTCTTCTAATGCATCGGCTAAGGCTTGAACTTTACCTGTTCGACGTAATCTTTCTATCGTTTCGCCATTCCAAATGGCCATACCGGCAGAATCATAACCACGGTATTCTAAGCGGCGTAAACCTTCTAATAATATGGCTGCCACTGAACGTTCAGCGGTTGCTCCAACAATTCCACACATATGCTACCCCTTACTTAGACTTTTTAACTGGTCGCTGCCAACCATCGATATTGACTTGCTTGCTCCGTGTCAGCGCTAGCTGCCCAGCAGGCACCTCCTTCGTGACAGTTGAACCAGCACCCACTGTAGCGCCTGAGCCTACTTTTACTGGCGCTACCAATGCGGTATTGGAACCTATGAAAGAGTCGTCGCCAATTTCGGTAATAAACTTATTAACCCCGTCATAGTTACAGGTAATAGTCCCTGCTCCAATATTGACGTTTTTACCAATAATGGCGTCACCAATATAGGTTAAGTGACTCACTTTCGAGCCTTCACCAATGATGGCTTTTTTAGTTTCAACAAAGTTACCCACCTTGACCCCTGTGGATAACTCGGTGCCCGGACGAATTCTGGCGAAGGGACCAATATCGCAATGACTCTCTACACGGCAGCCCTCTAAAACACTGTTCGCTTTAATATGTACAAAGTCACCAATTTCACAATCGGTCAGTGTGCAATTAGGATCAATCACGACCCCTTGGCCGAGTACAACGCGGCCCATAAAGACGGCATTGATATCTATAAATTGATCACCCCCCTTTTGCACAACCTCACCACGCACATCAACACGCGCAGGATCCGCTAAAGTAGCACCGTTAGTCATCAAGCCTTCTGCTTGCTTTGCTTGATACCAACGCTCAAGCTCTGCAAGTTGAATGCGATTATTGACACCCTGTACTTCCTGCTCGCAGGCGGGATGTTGCGCTTCAATCTTGATCCCTTGATTCGCTGCCATTGCGATAATATCGGTAAGATAGTATTCACCTTGGGCATTATTTGATGATAGTTGCGGTAACCACTCACTCAATAATTCGGTCGGAACAGCCATAATCCCTGTATTGACTTCTGTTACAGCAAGTTGCTCAGGTGTCGCATCTTTTTGTTCAACAATAGCTACCACATCATTTACGGCATTGCGTAAAATTCGCCCATACCCCGTAGGGTTAGCGAGATGTACCGTTAAGAGCCCCAAGTGGCCTTGGCGCGCGCTGTGAATAAGCTTCGAAAGAGTATCAGGGTGTGTCAGTGGAACGTCTCCATAAAGAATCAAACTGACGCCTTGAGGTTGTACCAGTGGCAATGCTTGGGCCACCGCATGACCCGTACCTAGCTGTTCTGCTTGCAATGCAAAGTTAACCGCCTCATCACCGAGTGCCGTTCTTAATTTCTCCGCACCGTGGCCAATAACCACATGCAATGCAATATTGCCTAGTGACTTAGCACTGTCAATAACATGCTTAACCATAGGTTTGCCAGCGACGCAATGTAAAACCTTAGGGAGAGTTGATTTCATCCGGCTTCCTTGCCCGGCTGCTAAAATGATTACATCGGTTAGCATATCTTTACCTTTTAATAATAATTCTTCGCTAAATGCTTATTTAATTTCATTTAAATCTAAAGCAATGCACTATATATTCAATACTTTTTGTCAGGAAAATTTTGACAAATGAACTATCAAATCCTAGAACAACTCGGCCTCGACAGCCGTGAAATTGCCATTTATTGTGCCCTCCTATCATTAGGCCCTAGCTCTATCAGAAATATTGCCGACAAAGCTGAGATCAATCGTGGCACAACCTATGACTGCCTAAAATCATTGCTGCAAAAGGGTATCGTAAGTTATTTCCCTAAAGGTAAGCGTAGACTATTTTCGCCGCGTAGCCCGGAAGTATTGTTAGAACTGGCTGAACACAAGCAAAGTGAACTCGATAACACTATCCTGATGCTCAAAAATGCGATTATTCCAGAGCTGAATTTGCTGAAGCCTGCAATCAGTACATCCAATGTCCATTTTTATGAAGGTGATGAGGGAATTAGCTTTGTACTTAAAGATATCTTGAGCAGTGTGTCTTGTTATAAAACCCCCGAATATGCCGTGTTTTCCTCTAAACCGATTCGGTCTCATCTTTATCGTCCCTTTCCTAACTACACAGCGCAAAGAATTGAAAAAGGGATTCAGGTGCGAGTCATCGCGATTGGTGAAGGGGGTGAAGATGCGGAGTTATCACAACGTAAGTGGATTAAAACTGAGGGTAAGGTTGATGCGGCCTATATTGCTATTTACCCACCCAAATGCGCCATCATTTCGTTAGCATCTAACAACTACCCAACTGCTGTGGTGATTGATTCTAAAGAGGTTTCAAGCGCACAGTTAATCATTTTCAATACGCTCTGGGCTTTATTATAGCGATAAAAAAAGGCAGCCGAGGCTGCCTTTTTTAAGTACGAGTCGTAACTCGACGACGTCAGTATTACTTACCGAGCTTTTTGCGAATCTGCTGCAGCGTACGGAGTTGAGCCGCCGCTTCAGCCAGTTGAGTTGCAGCGCGTCCGTATTCGAACTCACTCTGCTTATCACCGATCGCTTGTTCAGCATGTTTCTGCGCTTCCTGAGCAGCAGCTTCGTTCAGATCAGATGCGTGTAACGCAGTGTCTGCTAAAACTGTTACTTTGTGTGGCTGTACTTCAATAAAGCCACCAGAAACGTAGAAAATATCCTGTTCGCCGCCCTGCTTACGCAATTCGACAGGGCCTGGTTTTAGTTCCGTTAGAAGCGGAGCGTGACCTGGATAGATACCTAGGTCACCCAGGCTACCTGTTACTGATACGAATTCAATAAGACCAGAGAAGATCTCTTCTTCAGCACTTACGATATCGCAATGAACAGTCATAGCCATGTTTCTTACCTCTTAAAGGTTTTAACCAGACGCTTACATGCTCTTGGCTTTTTCGATCGCTTCTTCGATACCACCAACCATGTAGAAAGCCTGTTCTGGTAGAGAGTCGAACTCACCTGCCAAAATGCCTCTGAATCCACGGATAGTGTCTTTTAAAGAAACGTACTTACCAGGAGAACCTGTGAATACTTCAGCTACGAAGAACGGCTGAGATAAGAAACGCTGAATCTTACGAGCACGTGTTACCACTTGCTTATCTTCTTCAGACAACTCATCCATACCTAGGATCGCGATGATATCTTTCAGCTCTTTATAGCGCTGTAATACACCTTGAACCTGACGTGCTGTGTCATAGTGTTCCTGACCGATAACCAACGGATCCAACTGACGTGAAGTAGAGTCTAGTGGATCGATAGCTGGGTAGATACCAAGCTCAGCGATCTGACGAGACAATACTACAGTCGCATCAAGATGCGAGAACGTAGTAGCTGGAGAAGGGTCAGTCAAGTCATCCGCTGGTACGTATACTGCTTGGATAGACGTGATAGAACCTGTCTTAGTAGAAGTGATACGCTCTTGCAGAACGCCCATCTCTTCCGCCAATGTTGGCTGGTAACCTACCGCAGAAGGCATACGACCTAGCAGAGCTGATACTTCAGTACCCGCTAGTGTGTAACGGTAGATGTTGTCAACGAACAACAGTACGTCACGACCTTCGTCACGGAATTTTTCCGCCATAGTCAAACCTGTCAATGCTACACGCAGACGGTTTCCTGGTGGCTCGTTCATCTGGCCGTATACTAGAGATACTTTATCCAATACGTTGGATTCTTTCATCTCGTAGTAGAAGTCGTTACCTTCACGAGTACGCTCACCTACACCAGCGAATACAGAGAAACCTGAGTGTTCAATCGCGATGTTACGGATAAGTTCCATCATGTTTACGGTTTTACCTACACCGGCACCACCGAACAGACCAACTTTACCACCCTTCGCGAATGGGCATACTAAGTCGATAACCTTGATACCAGTTTCAAGCAAGTCGTTAGACGCTGCTTGTTCTGCATAGCTTGGCGCTTTACGGTGAATAGGCATACGCTCTTCTTCACCAATAGGGCCGCACTCATCAATTGGGTTACCCAATACGTCCATAATACGACCCAGTGTAGCCGTACCAACTGGTACAGAAACTGGAGCGCCTGTGTTTTCTACATCTAAGCCACGGCTCACACCTTCGGTCTGACCCATCGCGATTGCGCGTACAACACCATCACCCAGCTGTTGCTGAACTTCAAGCGTTAGACCGGTTTTAGAAACGGTCAGCGCGTCGTAAACTTTCGGTACGCTATCACGTGGGAATTCCACGTCGACTACCGCGCCGATAATCTGAACAATTTGTCCGCTACTCATGTTCGGATCCTCTTAAATTTTTAACCCGTTCACCGCATTAAACAGCCGCAGCACCACTTACAATCTCAGAAATCTCCTGAGTGATTGCCGCTTGACGAGCCTTGTTATAGACCATCTGAAGCTCATCAATCAGGTCGCCGGCATTGTCTGTTGCATTCTTCATTGCCAGCATTCGTGCTGCCTGTTCACAGGCGTTGTTTTCAACTACAGCCTGATACACTTCGGACTCTACGTAACGCGTAAGAAGAGCGTTGAGCAATTCTTTAGCGTCTGGTTCATAGATATAATCCCAGTGGTGATTCAGCTGTTTGTCGTCGTCTTCTGCCTTCAGTGGAAGCACCTGCTCAACATGCGGCTTCTGTGTCATTGTGTTAACGAATTCGTTAGACACAACATACAGACGATCCAGCTTGCCTTCTGCATAAGAGTCCAGCATAACTTTCACAGCACCGATTAAGTCAGTCACTTCAGGCTTATCACCCAAATGTGTTTTTGCTGCTACTACGTTACCACCGTAGTTCTTAAAGAAAGACACTGCTTTAGATCCTAACGCGCAAACGTCAATTTCGACGCCTTTGTCGTTGAACTCTTTCATGCTCAGCATGGTTTTCTTAAACGCGTTAACGTTCAAACCACCACAAAGTCCACGATCAGTAGCCACAATAATGTAGCCAACACGCTTAGCTTCGCGTTCTAGCATGTAAAGGTGCTTGTATTCAGGATTTGATTTAGACAAATGCTGAATAACACCACGGATACTGCGAGCGTACGGGCGGGAAGACTGCATGCGATCCTGAGCCTTACGCATCTTACTTGCAGCTACCATTTCCATAGCGCTAGTAATTTTACGTGTGCTGCCGATGCTCGCAATTTGCGTCTTAATCTCTTTTCCGACTGCCATAGTTCCGCCTATATAACCTTAACTTAGTAAAGGCCTGTTATCTGAAACAGGCCACCACTCAAGGAGTGCTTACCAAGTCTGAGTTGACTTGAACTTCTCAATACCTGCTTTGAACTGCGCAGCGATTGTATCGCTGTAGTTACCACTAACATTGATATCTTTCATTACATCAGCATATTCGCTATTGAAGAAAGAGATCAGCGCAGCTTCAAAGTCACCGATTTTGCTAAGCTCAACGCCCTTCAGGAAACCTTCGTTTGCAGCGTAAAGAGACAAGCCCATTTCCGCTACAGACATTGGTGAGTACTGTTTCTGCTTCATTAGCTCAGTTACAGCCTGACCGTGTTCCAACTGCGAACGAGTTGCATCATCAAGATCTGATGCGAACTGTGCGAATGCAGCCAATTCACGATACTGTGCCAGAGCCAAACGAACACCACCACCCAACTTCTTGATGATCTTAGTCTGTGCTGCACCACCTACACGGGATACAGACAAACCAGCGTTGATCGCTGGACGTACACCTGCGTTAAACAGGCTGCTTTCCAAGAAGATCTGACCATCAGTGATGGAGATAACGTTGGTTGGTACGAACGCAGAAACGTCACCGCCCTGAGTTTCGATTACAGGCAATGCTGTCAGAGAACCAGTTTTACCTTTCACTTCACCTTTCGTGAACTGTTCTACGTAATCAGCGTTTACACGCGCTGCACGCTCAAGTAGACGAGAGTGCAAGTAGAACACGTCACCTGGGTAAGCTTCACGTCCCGGTGGACGACGTAACAATAGGGAGATCTGACGGTATGCCCATGCCTGTTTAGTCAGGTCATCGTATACAATCAGTGCATCTTCACCACGGTCACGGAAATATTCACCCATAGTACAGCCAGAGTAAGGAGCCAAGAACTGCATTGATGCAGGATCAGCAGCGCCCGCAGCAACAACGATCGTGTGATCCATTGCGCCGTGCTCTTCTAACTTACGTACTACGTTAGCAATAGTTGACTGTTTCTGACCTACGGCAACGTAGATACAAGTAACGCCCGTGCCTTTTTGGTTGATGATCGCATCGATAGCAATTGCTGTCTTACCGATCTGACGGTCACCGATAATCAACTCACGTTGACCACGTCCTACTGGTACCATCGCATCAATCGCTTTCAAACCAGTTTGTACTGGCTGATCAACTGATTGACGAGAAATAACACCCGGAGCTACTTTTTCAACTGCATCCGTTAGTGTTGCTTCGATAGGACCTTTACCGTCGATTGGATTACCTAGTGCGTCAACAACACGACCTTTAAGTGCCGGACCCACCGGTACTTCAAGGATACGGCCAGTACAACGAGCAGTCATGCCCTCGACTAGACCTTGGTAATCACCTAATACTACAGCACCGACAGAATCGCGCTCAAGGTTAAGCGCCATACCGTAGATACCGCCAGGGAATTCAATCATCTCCCCGTACATTACGTCAGCTAGACCGTGGATCAGGATGATACCATCGGATACGCTGACGATAGTGCCCTCATTACGGGCTTCAGAAGACACATCCAGCTTTTCAATGCGCTTCTTTAGAATCTCGCTGATCTCAGATGGATTCAGTTGCTGCATGGTTATTCCTCATACTCAGGAATTCATTGCTTTGGCTAATTGCGCTAAACGTGCGCGAACTGAGCCGTCGATTACCAGGTCTTGTGAACGTACTACAACACCACCAAGAATAGCTTTATCTACGGTCGATGTTAGTTTTACTTCACGACCCAGCTTAGCGCTGAGTGCCTGAGTTAATTTCTGTTGCTGCTGCTCATCCAGTTCATATGCAGTTGTCAGATCAACATCGACTGACTTCTGCTGATTGGCTTTGAGCTGCTTGAACTGCGCATAAATTTCCGGTAGCAGATTAAGGCGTTGGTTTTCTGCCAGCAATAAAATGAAGTTTTTACCGGACTCGTCCAAGTATTCTTCACACACTGACACCATTGCACTTGCTTTCTGCTCACTCGTAAGCGCAGGATTTCCTAACACTTTGGACATGACACTGTCAGCTGCAACTTCTGCAGCTGTAGCTAGCATCTGTGCCCACTGATCCAAACCGTCTTTTGCAAGCGCGAATTCGAATGCAGCTTTTGTGTAAGGACGAGCGACTGTATTGAGTTCAGCCATCGTAAACCTCGCTTAAAGCTCCGCTGCTAGTTTATCAACTAGCTTAGCGTGGGCTGCTTGGTCAACCGAAGCTTCCAGAATCTTTTCCGCACCAAGTACTGCTAAAACAGCAACTTGTGAACGAAGAGACTCTTTCGCACGGTTAACTTCCTGTTCGATTTCAGCTTGAGCTGCTGTTTTGATGCGTTCTGCTTCAAGATGTGCTTGCTCTTTTGCTTCGTCGACTAACTGGTTAGCCCGCTTATTAGCCTGTTCGATGATGGCGGCTGCTTGCTCTTTGCCCTCACGCAAGTTTTCAACGGCTTTTTCTTGTGCCAATTGTAAATCGCGCTGTGCACGTTCAGCAGCGTCCAGACCTTCAGCAATCTTCTTTTTACGTTCTGCTAGGGCATCCGTGATTGGAGGCCATACATACTTCATACAGAACATAACGAAGAGGGCGAATGCGATGGCCTGACCAATGATGGTTAGATTGATATTCACGCCATTACCTCTCGCTGTTAATTATTACGTAATAACTCAATGTAGATATTACTATCTGGGAGTTACGCAACAGCGAACATCAAGTACATGCCAAGACCAACACCGATCATAGGTACAGCGTCTACTAGACCCATTACGATGAAGAAGTTTGAGCGTAAAAGAGGTACCAGTTCCGGTTGACGAGCAGCTCCTTCTAGGAATTTACCGCCCAGGTTACCGATACCAACAGCAGCACCAATCGCTGCTAGACCCATCAGGATTGCAGCAGCAAGGAATACTAAAGCGTTAGCCATTTCCATCAGTTTTTCTCCACTTAAAGTTTCAAAGTTAAAGTTAAATCTTTACTGTCAGGTAAAAGTTAATTTATACCCATACACTATTTAGTGATCATCGTGAGCCATAGCTAGATACACAATTGTCAGTACCATGAAAATGAAGGCCTGCAATGTGATAACTAGGATATGGAAGATCGCCCAAGGCACAGACAACAACCATTGTGCCCAGAAAGGTAACAGTGCAATCAGGATAAAGATCATTTCACCTGCATACATGTTACCGAACAAACGAAGCGCTAGTGATATTGGCTTAGCCAACAGACCTACAATTTCAAGGAATAGGTTGAATGGTAGGAACCATTTACCTAAAGGCATGAAAGATAGTTCTGCCAAAAAGCCGCTAACACCTTTTTGCTTAATGCTGTAGTACACGATCAAGAAGAATACGCTGAACGCCATACCTAATGTCGCATTAGGGTCTGTTGTTGGTACAATTTTCATGTAACCGATACCCATTTGCTGAGCTAGATATGGAACCCAATCAATTGGAACCAAGTCCATAGTATTCATCAAGAAAATCCATACAAAAATTGTCAGTGCCAATGGCGCTATAACAGGGTTTTTGTAATGGAAAATGCTCTTAACGTTGTCATCAACGAATTCGATAATCGTTTCAACAAAGTTTTGCATACGGCCAGGTACACCAGATGTTGCAGCATTTGCAACCTTCTTGAATAACCATATGAAAAACAGACCCAGACCGATAGACCAGAGCATAGTATCCACATGAATTGCCCAGAATCCGAAATCCTCTGCCATGATACCGTTTGAGGTATCAACAAAACGCCACATGTCCGTTTGTTCATGATAGCCGAATGTCAGATTCGTAAGGTGGTGGGATATATACTCTGAGGATGTTACTGTGTCACCGCTACTAGCCATTCTCAGTTCTCTCGTTTCAAAGTTTAAGGAATCGGTAATCTACCTTCATTTGCAAATACCAGTTCAATATTTGCAATAGTATATAGGTTAGAAATAAGGGAAATGGGCTCACTGTTTGAACTAGGATAAAGACCATTGCAAATAAGATGATCGATATCGCCATTTTCCATATTTCACCGATATACATATCAGCTAACACTCCTCGCGGAGTTAAGTTTTGCTGCTTTAATACACGCCATGCAAAATATGCATTTGGCAGCAAATACAATAATCCACCTAACATTGCAGAGTAACCTGCCGCTGTACTGAACATTACAGCGATTATTGCGATGAATATTGTAAAAGCTATCTGTATCTGGAAGATTCTGACCACCTTTTTCTGAGTTCGTTGCTCAAACTTACTCTTAGGTGTTCTTTTTTTTAATTCATTCACAGATACGTCTTTATTCTTAAATTATTAATGCCCATTTTGGTGCAGCGCATCTAATTTTGCGTGCCGATTATATGGACTTCCGTCCATATACTCAACCTGTCTATTAGGGTTTTGCACTAATGTCTTAGCGCAGATCATACTTAAGGCCCGTAAATCTGCACGTTTGAGTCTCTTACTCGAGTGTTTTCAATATTGCTTCTAAAGCATCGGGTGAATCATAAGCGATGGTGATTTTTCCCTTTCCTTTTGGATTTTGATTTATTTGTACTTTTGCAGCAAATCGTCTCGAAAGATCTACAGCGATTCTATCTAACTGTGGATCGTTTTTTTTGATTTCGCGAACGGGCTTTTGTTCCTCTCCCATTTGCCATTTTCTAACAAGTTCTTCTGTTTGACGCACTGACAGAGCTTTACCCACAACTTCTTGAGCCGCGGCAACCTGCTGCTGATCTTGAAGCCCTAGTAATGCACGTGCATGTCCCATCTCAAGGTCACCATATTCAAGCATTTTTCGTACTTCATCGGTGAGTTTCATCAGACGCAATAAGTTGGCAACAGAGGATCGTGATTTGCCAACTGCATCAGCCACCTCTTGTTGGGTTAACTCAAATTCATCTTGTAGACGTTGTAGCGCAATCGCTTCCTCCATAGGATTCAGGTCTTCGCGCTGAATATTCTCTATCAACGCCATTGCGATGGCAGCTTCATCCGTGACATCTTTAATTACAACAGGAATTTCATCTAAACCCGCCATTTGAGAGGCTCGCCAGCGTCTTTCACCCGCAATAATCTCAAAACGTCCATCTTCAATCGGTCTAATAACGATTGGCTGCATGACGCCTTGAGCTTTAATAGAACTAGCGAGATCCTCTAGTGCTGCCGGCTCAAGATCTCGTCGAGGTTGGTAGCGTCCACGTTGAATTTTGTGGACCGACATCAGGCAATAACCATCTGTCTGCTCAGCTACGTTTTGGCTTTCTGGCGATTCTTCATCATGATTCATTCCCGCCAATAGCGCATCTAGCCCGCGACCTAGTCCTCGTTTTTTAGTCATTACTTTCTACTTCCTGCTGTTCTGATGTCTCTGCTAATTTAGCTTCTTGCGCTGTTTTTCTAATCAACTCACCGGCCAATGCGAGATAAGCAACGGATCCTCGTGAGTTTTTATCATAAAGTAAAACAGGGAGTCCATGTGAAGGCGCTTCAGCTAAACGAACATTACGCGGTATCACTGTTCGATAGACTTTATTGCCAAAGTAGTCGACCAGATGATTGGAGACATCCTTGGTTAAACTCATGCGTGGATCAAACATCGTACGTAAGATACCCTCAATTTTAAGGGTAGGATTCAGACGTTTATTGATCTTTTCGATTGTCCCAATCAATGAGCTGATCCCTTCGAGAGCGTAATACTCGCACTGCATTGGAATTATAACGCCAGAAGATGCTGCCAATGCATTCACGGTTAACAAGTTGAGTGAAGGCGGATTGTCGATAAGGATAAAGTCATAGTCGTCTGTGACTGACATTAGCGCCATTTTCAAACGAAACTCGCGTCGCGGCATCTGTAACAGCTCAACTTCTGCAGCCGTCAGATCTCCGTTAGCGCCCACAACATGATAGCCCACGCTGGTATCTTTTATAATGGCATCTTTGACTTCTGACTGACCGGTAAGCAGTTCATAGGATGAGTGCTCAAGCTCATGTTTATCAACACCGCTTCCCATCGTAGCGTTGCCCTGTGGATCCAGATCCACCAGCAGGACACGTTTTTTAGTCGCTGCCAACGATGCGGCAAGGTTTACACAGGTAGTTGTCTTACCTACACCACCTTTTTGGTTAGTAATCGTCAGAATCTTTGCCATCGTTATTCTCTCCCAAGAACCATCAAGTGCCGTGCTCCCTGCGTACCAGGAACATCCAGACGATAGCTATTTTTTAATTCAATACCGGTCGGTAATTCCGCTAACTCATCTTCGGGGTAGATCCCTTTCATAGCTAGAAAAACACCTGCTGGACGACATAATTGTTCAGTCCATTTAATCATATCTTGCATTGAAGCAAAGGCGCGAGAGATAACTTCATCAAAAGGCTCGATCTCTTGCTGCTCAGCGCGGCCGTTGATAACCGTCAGATTATGCAAGCCGAGTTCTACTTTTACTTGGTTTTGAAAACGGGTCTTCTTGCCATTACTATCCAGTGTGGTTACCTGTAGATCAGGTCGGCAAATAGCCAGCGGGATGCCTGGTAAGCCTGGCCCACTACCGACATCGATAAGACGCGGTCCTTTCACATAAGGTAAAACACTTAAACTATCGACAAGATGACGTGACACCATCTCGGATGCGTCTCGAACAGCCGTTAGGTTGTAGGCTTTATTCCATTTCAAAAGCAAACCCAGATAGGTCATTAATTGATCTACCTGGCTTTCACTTAAAGTTAAATCCATCGCAGCGATCTGTTGGACGAGTAAAGCACGCTGTTGTGTCAAATCCATTAACCGGCAACCTTTTGTTGTCTTTTTACCATCTGTTGCTTTTTCAAATGCACTAGTAATAAGGAGATAGCAGCGGGTGTCATCCCTTGAATACGAGAGGCTTGAGCAATACTAACAGGTCGTTGCTGTTGTAATTTACTTTTTAACTCATTAGATAAGCCGCCAACCACTTCATAGTCAAAGTCGACGGGTAACGGGGTGTTTTCCTGTTGGCGTACTTTTTCAATATCTTCAATTTGGCGGTCGATGTAGCCCGCATACTTAAATTGAATTTCAACCTGTTCAGCCACTTGTGGGTCTTGTACCGCGTGCTCATCAAGCTGGGCGATATCAGCGTAAGTCAGCTCAGGTCGTTTAATTAAATCCGCTAAATTATATTCACGCGTTAATGGCGTCGTCAGTTTCGTATTCAGCTGCTGCGCTGTTTCGCTTTTCGGTTGCACCCAAGTGCTGCTCATACGCTGTTTTTCAGCATCGATAGCATCACGCTTTACACAGAAGCATTGCCATCTCGCGTCACCCACAAGTCCTAGCTCACGTCCTTTTTCCGTTAAACGTAAGTCAGCGTTATCTTCGCGTAAGATCAGACGATATTCCGCACGGCTTGTGAACATACGGTAAGGCTCGGAAGTGCCTAGGGTGATGAGGTCATCCACTAATACGCCAATATAAGCTTCATCACGACGCGGATACCACTGATCCTTACCGAGCGAACGCGCTGCCGCATTCAAGCCAGCGAGTAAGCCCTGAGCTGCCGCTTCTTCATAACCGGTTGTGCCGTTAATCTGACCTGCAAAATAGAGTCCATTAACAAATTTAGTCTCTAGCGTATGTTTCAAATCCTGCGGATTAAAGAAGTCATATTCAATCGCGTAACCGGGTCGAAGGATATGCGCGTTTTCAAAACCTTTGATGGACCGCACAGCGGCTAATTGAATATCAAAAGGCAGGCTGGTTGATATGCCATTAGGGTACAGCTCGTGCGTGGTTAACCCTTCCGGTTCAACAAAGATCTGATGATGATCTTTGTCTGCAAAGCGCATGATTTTATCTTCAATCGATGGGCAGTAGCGCGGACCGATACCTTCGATAACCCCTGTATACATTGGGGAACGATCCAAGCCTGAACGTAAAATTTCGTGGGTACGCTCGTTGGTATGCGTGATATAGCAACTGATCTGCTTAGGCTGATCAGATGGGTGACTCATAAATGACATTACCGGTGTTGGATAATCACCTGGCTGTTCTTGCATCACCGAAAAATCAACACTGCGTGCATCGATACGAGGCGGTGTTCCAGTTTTTAATCGATCCACTCTGAAAGGTAATTCGCGTAAGCGTTTTGCCAAAGCGATTGACGGCGGATCTCCCGCACGACCACCCGAATAGTTTTCTAATCCGATATGGATCAAGCCGCCTAGGAAAGTACCTGCGGTTAAAACCACTGATTCTGCAAAGAAGCGGATGCCCGCTTGAGTCACTACGCCCTTAACTTGATCTTGCTCGACAATCAGATCATCAGCGGCTTGTTGGAAAATCTGAAGATTCTCTTGGTTTTCCAATATTTCACGGATAGCCGCTTTGTAGAGAATACGGTCTGCCTGTGCACGTGTTGCTCGAACGGCAGGACCCTTTCTTGAATTTAAAATTCTAAATTGAATACCGCCCTTATCGGCTGCCTTTGCCATGGCACCATCAAGCGCATCAATCTCTTTGACGAGATGACTTTTACCAATGCCGCCAATGGCTGGGTTACAAGACATCTGACCCAATGTCTCGATGTTATGTGTGAGCAACAATGTTTTTGCGCCCATGCGTGCAGATGCCAAAGCTGCTTCTGTACCGGCATGACCACCACCAATAACAATGACATCAAAGCGATCAGGATAATCCAACGCATGTACCTCGATAAAAACGGTTAATAATCTGAGAATGTCAGATCACATTAAAAATGGGGAGATCATTATACAGTGCCAAAGGGTTTGAAGGAATGTATAAAATTTGATCAATCTTTATTCTATTTAACGCTTTTTAAATAAAGATAATGTTTATGTGAATATATAGAGGAGATTGTTATGTTTACTATTTATAT
>DAIRSP010000053.1:0-14000 GCA_036804365.1 Neptunomonas sp.
CTTGTTTGATATGGGTTAGTTTTATAAATGTGGAGTTGCTTTCCATTGCGATGCTTTTAGCACCTAAAAAAACTCTTCGCATCAGTGTGACATCCCTCTACACTTTGTATCGCGTTGCTTTAATAGTGACGAATATCTTTAAAAAACAACCATCTGACTTAAACGAGTAAAAATTGGCCTACATAGTCGGTTAAACTCCTATAGTTTGCAAGGAATTAACTGCGAGCTATTGATAGTTATCAACCTTTAGGTCAAGAATTTAGTCAATGTGATTTGCCTGCTATTCAACCTCTTGAATAAGTAGAGCCGCGCAGGGTCATTGAATAAACGCTAAACAGCGCATTGAGAGCCAAGGATGCAACACTCTGTAAAAGTTTTAATAGTCGGTGTAGCCGGTGGTGCGGGATATGTTTATGAAAGGGACTGCAGTAGCAGTTTCTTGATACTTAAAGATGATCAACCCCTCTGCTTAGTCGATTTAGGGTTAGGTGTGACCCAAAAGCTGGGTGATTTGGGTTATAAAATACCTACGACGGTTATTATTACTCATAACCACACTGATCACGCGGGGGAATTACCTGTCGTTGCGCGCGTAGAGCAAGCGAAGGGGCGTAAGTTAAAGATTGTATCTGAACCCCGAGTGGCCGCCAGATTGAAAATTCATCGATTGGCGGAACATCTTGAGCTATTTTCTGCTGAAGATTTAGTGGATTGGGTGAGTTCGACGGATGGCCGTTTTTATTTGGATGAGGAGTATTTTTTAACCTTCCATGCAACACAGCACTCAGAGCTCTGCTTTGGCTTTGTGCTTTCGCAGTTAACCCCTTCTGGAGCCAAGGCTATTTTGGGTTATACAGCCGATAGCGGCGCGTTTGCTCCGCTTTATGCGCAGATGGCGCTGTGCTCTGTGGCGATTTTTGATGCGCGCCCTAAGGGTAACGCATGGCACGCAGGTTTTAATGAGGTCGCTCCTTATATGGGCGATGACCGTTATATTCTCGGGCATGGTGTCACTGAGTTTGATAAATACCCTCAACTTCCTTTGTTGAAGTCAGGGCAAATGATTACGATCACGGAGTAAGTATGCAGTTTGCTGATACCGTAAAAGCTGTCATTAGAGGGGTGTATAGCTTATCTCCCTATTTTTGGGCAGATAGCTATCTAAAAAAAGCTGAATTCAATTTTGAGGTGGGTAGCACTGAGCAAGTGAAATGGCGCACGAAGCGTTTGTTACTCTCAGAGCGTTATATTGTGTACTGGCTATTCGCATCAATGGCACTCTTTCTGCTGACCCCAGTGTTGCCAGCATGGGTGGGGGTTTTATGTTTACTGCGTGTGTTGGGTATTCTCAATAAAGAGCTAGGCGTGATTCTGTTCGGTATTTGTAAAATTACCGAAGGCACGATGGTTGCGGCTTCTGGGCGCGTGATCGTATTAGGTTTAGTTAACTATGGCGCTTCGATGTTTTTACTGGCCACAGCCTATGCGCTACTAGGGCAGTTTCTAGAGGTGCCCGATTACACACAACTTATCGTACCCTTATGGCCTTTAATTCAGGCGATGAGCGTGCAATTTACGCTATCGAATGCGTTTACTCCGGCAGATCTTACGAGCTGGTTTTTGTGTTTATTTCAGAGTGGCTTCTGCTTTATGTTTGGCACTATTGTGATCTCTATGTTTGTGTCATTGCTGAATATTCAGCCTATTAATAAATAACGCGTTAGTCATCGGTTACGCTGTCGAGCGTTGAGGAAGAGAGCGAATGAGAATTGACAGAAAGCATTTGGATGCAGCGGTGGAGGAGCAGATTCTCTCCTCCGAACAAGCAGATAAGCTGGTGCTTTTTCTGAGTCAGCAGCCTGATAACACACCTCGTTTTGATTTTACCCATGTCCTTTATTACCTAGGTGGTTGTATTGCGATTGGAGCGATGACGCTGTTTATGACATTAGGCTGGGAGTCGTTTGGTGGCACAGGAATAGTGCTGATATCATTAGCCTATGCCGCGATGGGATTAAAATTGGCTCACCTTTTTGATCATAAAGGCCACCTAATACCGGCGGGCATTTGTGCTACTTTTGCTGTCGGACTCACACCTTTGGCAATTTATGGTTTGCAAGAGATGTTAGGTATTTGGCCTGATGACAGCACCTATCGTGATTATCATCGCTATATTCAATGGCATTGGTTATACATGGAGTTAGGGACATTAGCTGTCGGTGCAGTGGTTGTTTGGCGCTACAAATATCCTTTCTTAGTGATGCCGATCGCCGTGACGCTCTGGTATCTAACTATGGATCTATCAGCGATGCTGTCGGGTGGTGATTACTCATGGGAACTACGCAAGTTGGTCTCTATGTATACCGGACTTTTAATGGTTGGTTTGGCATTCTGGGTGGATGTTCGCTCACGCAAAACAGCGGATTATGCTTTTTGGATCTATCTGTTTGGCGTTATGGCATTTTGGGGAGGGCTATCCTCAATGAACTCAGATAGCGAGTTATCCAAGTTTCTCTACTTCTGTATCAATCTTGTCATGATAGGGGTGGGTGTTCTGCTGACAAGGCGTGTATTTGTGGTTTTCGGTGCGTTAGGCTGTTGTGGTTATTTAGGTCATCTAGCATCAGACCTGTTTAGAGACAGTTGGCTATTCCCTATCGCGTTAACAGCGATTGGCTTACTGATTATTTATTTAGGGGTGTTATGGCAGAAGCATGAGCGCCATGTGACTGAGCGTGCGCGATGTTTCCTGCCAACCCCATTGCGAGAGTTATTGGAGAAACAGCGATGAAATCTATGCGACAGCGAGCTGCTGAAGGCCTGAAAGTCGGTGATACCTTTCGTGTCTCTCGAGTTTTCACACAAGAGGAGGTGGTGCTGTTTGCTAAAATCTCAGGCGACTACAATCCCATTCACTTTGATGAAGCTTTTGCTAAAACTCGCAACTTTGTTGCACCTATTTGTCATGGGCTGCTATCGGCAAGTTTATTAACAGAGATCGGCGGCCAGATCGGTTGGCTTGCCTCTAAGATGCATTTTGAGTTTAAAAAGCCTGTCTATATAGGCGAGAAAGTTCAGTGTGATTGGGTGATTACTAGCATTGATGAAAGAGGCCGCGCCAGTGCCGCTGTTGTTATCATTAATGAGTCTGGCGATGTGGTTATCACGGCTGATGTCGGTGGAGTCTTATCAGGCGATGAGCAACGAGTGCTGTTGCAAGAGATGATTGAAACAGGCGACCCCACCAACGCCTTGCGAGGCAGTTAGTCCTATCAGTCTTAGTGGTGATAGCGATGACTTTCATTTTTTGCAGATGATAAATAAGGCATGCGATTGTGTTGATTTGAGGGCGTTAGACTAAAATCATTAGTATTCTAAGAATTGATGGTCTATTTTTTAATGATATTCTTAGAGCGGATCAAAACAGTGCGCTATCAGACAATTGTTCAAATGCTCATTCTGTATAACGATTTCATCATTCTGGCTGCGCCAAGTGGAGATGTTGTCACTACTGAAGGGAATGTGCCAGATGAGGTGATGAGCTGCATAGATGAACTATTGGCTAAATATAATGCAGGAATAGACCCAAATAAGACTGAAGAAGGGTTCGAACACTGCTCAATAGAAATAGTCCGACCGTACGACTATGAGCAATTCAATTATTGGATGTTACTAGGTCGCTATCGTCGATTTGATCACTACCCACTATCAGATAGCCTACCTAGCGGAGTCATTGTTCTAGATCGGTGGTTATCAGCTATCTACTGTAATGACTCTAGCCAGAGGTTGTTAGGATTATCGAGAGATGAACTTTTGGGCCGAGGCTGGGTGGAAGCCTTTGATGAAACTATTTTGGAAGAATTGAGTCATTACATCAAAGAAAGTGGCGGATTTCTTGAACCCTTTAAAAAGATACTAGAGGTAACTACTCCGCTAGGTAAAAAGAATATCCTCGCTTTACAGTTTTCATTAAGACAAGATATCAATACGCATAAACGTCAGTTTTATATCGTTATTCAAGATATAACGAGAGAATACTCATCGTTAGAGAGAATAAATTATCTAGCACAGCATGATGCTTTAACTACGTTATCGAACCGTGAAGTCTTGATGCAGCATATCAAGTCACAAATAGAGAGGAAGACTTTTAATAAATGTCTTCTTATCTATCTGGATATTAATAAATTTAAACAAATTAACGATATGTATGGGCATAATGCAGGCGATCATGTTTTAAGAGTCACCGCAAAAAGGCTTGTCAGATCTGTCAAAAGGCGTGATGTCGTCGCGCGTGTTGGCGGGGATGAGTTTGTAGTGCTTATGAAAGATGTAAGACCAACAGCCAGTTTAGCCACGATCGGAGAGAAACTATATAAAAATCTGGCTCAAAAAATAGAGTACCAAGAGCAATATATAGATATCCATATGAGTATCGGTATTACCTCGGGCGCAACTTACGAAAAGACTTTAAAAGGCCTTGGGGAAGAGCTTCAATCACAAGAGGTGTTGATTGATGAGTGGATCAGGTCTGCCGATATCGTTATGGATGAAGCGAAAAAAAGTGAGAATGTCGGATATGTCATCTTTGAGGAAAACTATCACAGACTTCAGCTTGAAGAGAAAAAGCAGTTTGAACATCTTAAAGATGAGATAGCAAACGAGTCCAGCTATCGTTTATTTCAACCGATTATGAAAGATGGAAAAATCTATTCGGTTGAAGCTTTATCTCGGTTCCAATTTGAAAACAACATAGAGCATATAATCGACTTGGCATTTCGTAATCATTTTGCAAAGACGCTTTTTGATCATTTGCTCTATGCCTGCTTGTCCGATTTTAAGAGACTTCTTACTCAATTACTGAGTATTAGACCCTGTTTGAGTGCTTTGAAGTTAAATGTGAATATTGACATTTTACAGTTGGAAGATGAGACCTTCGCGCAAAAGCTGAAGTCTTTTGTGGACTCCTTGAAGCTCGTGCCGGCCAATATATACCTTGAAATCACCGAAAAGGTATTAGAGTCCAATCAGCATATAGTTAATGAGCAATTGGAGTTATTGAAGGTTCTAGGTTTTCGTTTATCAATCGATGATTTTGGAACGGGGTATAATTCAATTCAACGGCTGATTCGTTATGAGTTTGATCAAATTAAATTAGATCGAAGTTTTTTTTCAGGTGTGGAGCAGCACACTAAATTACAAGCAGCACTTAAAGCCGCTTCCCATTTAGGGCAATCGCTAGATATGGAAGTACTAGGTGAGGGTGTTGAGAATGAGCTCGAGCTTGAGTATGCACATATAAACAACATTCAGGTTATTCAAGGCTACCTTTACTCTAAACCTCTGAATGAAAGTGAGCTCATTAATTTCGCCGGTCAGCTAAACAGTGCCTACATTCATGCTTCAGGAGAGAATAACTGTGAATACTAAAAAAAATGATGTTAGTGCTGATAAAAGTGGTGAACAGCCCAGCAAAGCAGTCCCGACACATGTTGTAGGTATCGGAGCGTCTGCAGGAGGATTAGAAGCATTACAAGCGCTGTTCGCACAGATGCCTGTAGATCTGGGTATTGCTTATGTTGTCATACAGCACTTATCGCCAGACTTTAAAAGTATGATGGCGGAGTTGTTGAGTAAGAACACTAAAATGCCAACGCATCAGGCTATCGAGGGCGAAGAACTCGTACCTAACGCTGTGTATCTGATCCCGTCAGGAAAGCTGATTAGAATTGTTGAAAACCGGATCTACTTGTCAGACCTACCACCGGATAATCGAATTAATTTGCCTATTAATGAGTTCTTTAGGTCGTTAGCTGAAGATCAGCAAAATAGAGGGATTGGAATCATTTTATCAGGCACCGGCTCTGATGGTAGCCGCGGGATTTTAGCGCTTAAAGAAGTGGGAGCGCTAGTTTTAGCACAAGATCCGGAAGAGGCGCAGTTTGATGGAATGCCAAATAATGCCATCAATACCGGTGCGGTTGACTTTACGTTGTCAGTTCAAGATATGCCGGAGCAAATTAGAAAGTTTGTTTTGCATCCTTTGGTTAGTTACAAAAGAGACTCTTTTAAATCGCATCTGGCAGAAAATACTGAGCTGTTAGAAAAAATATTAAGTTTGGTGCTAAAGCATACAGACTTAGATTTTAAGGCCTATAAAGAGTCTACCGTGTCTAGACGAATTGAACATAGGATGGGCATAAATAATAAGAAAACCTTGGAAGAGTATTGGAGCTACTTAAAAGAGAATAAGGATGAAATCAGTTTTATTAAGCAAGATCTGTTAATTGGTGTAACGCAATTTTTCAGGGATACAGAGGTTTGGGAAGGCATTAAAGAGCAGGTAGTGCTACCGATACTCAGGAAAAAGCGAGAAGACAATGTGATCCGTATTTGGTGTACAGGCTGTTCGACAGGTGAAGAGGCTTATACCATTGCTATGCTCTTTCAAGAGGGGATAGAGCGGTTAAAGCTAGATAGGGAGCTCAAAGTCTTTGCCAGTGATGTTGATCAAGCGGCTATCGCTTTCGGCGCCAACGGTTGCTACCCAGCGAGTATTGCATCAGAAGTACCATCGACACTTTTATCTCGATACTTTGTTCAGCGCTCTGATGGTAGTTATCAAGTAACTAAGTTATTGCGATCTAAGGTTGTTTTTGCAACGCATAACTTGATTCAAGATCCTCCATTTTCAAATATGGATTTCATATCTTGTCGAAATACACTTATCTATTTACAAAATGCGGCACAACAAAAAGCGTTTGCTTTTTTCCATTTTGCGTTGAAGCTTGGCGGATATCTGTTGTTAGGCAGTGCAGAGAGCTTAGGTAGTTTTAATAACTATTTTGAAACGATAGAAAGCCGCAATAAGATTTATCGCAAGGATCGAGATATACGGATACCTGTCACTAGCATGGCTGAAGCGAAAATTCTTCATAAAAATTACCAGCCTAAGTCCCTTCCTCAGTTTTTAAGTAGGGATTTAGCGAGGAAGGAACGGATTAAGCGATATCAGCCCATTGGCCAAGAGGTGCTCTTCAATCACTATGTACCACCCACGCTAGTATTTGATAATAAATTGTCTTTAGTTTACAGCTATGGGGATACCTCTTTATTTACACGCAAAATTCAGCCAGGTTTCGTTTCTAATAGCCTCACCGATATTCTTGTCTCTGAATTAGTGGGATTGGCGCTTACCGCGGCTAATCAAGTTCTGAGAGATCATCAAAGCGTTATGTTCAATAATGTTTTTTCGACAGGTGAGAATGAGGCGGTTAGTTGGTCTTTGAAATGTTTTGAGGCTACTGACGAAGGCGCATTAGAGTCTAATGTGATGATCTCCTTTATTCGAGAAGAGGGAGCCTCTTCGCAGAGGGCTGATCACAAGTACAATATCGATGAGCAAGCATCACAACGTATAGAAGAATTGGATCAATCTTTGGTTGAGTATCAAGAGCTTTATAGGCAGACATTGGAAGAGCTCGATACCACGAGTGAAGAGTTACAATCGAGTAATGAAGAGTTGATGGCAGCAAATGAGGAGCTTCAGTCAACTAACGAGGAGCTGCAATCGGTTAACGAAGAACTCTACACCGTGAATAGTGAGCACCAACAGAAGATTGCTGAGCTTACAGAATCCAATAATGATTTTGAAAATTTATTGAAAACCAGTCGGCTAGCGGTTTTGTTCTTAGATGAAGAGTTGAAAATACGGCGCTTTACACATGCATTGAAAGCATTTTTCAATATTATAGATTTTGATATAGATCGAGACTTTAGAGATATTACGGCAAAATATACATTTGAAAACCTAGATAACATGGTACTTAGCGTGAATGAAAATGCTGAGCCTACTTTGACGGTATTTGAAATCGATGAAGAGACAAAGATAGAGGTCTCTATTACTCCTTATGTTGCAAGGGAGCTTAACAGAGGGGTCGTCTTATCGATGAGAAAGTTGGAGCTATAATCGCACCTTCAAGTTAAAACCATCGCCTGCATATTCGAGTTGGCGGAGCTTATCGAGGGCTTGCTGTACCGAAATCTACTCCTGAAGATATCGGCATCAAACTTTCACAGCTGATACCTCGTTACTGCTTCTGAGTGAGTTTTTATCTTATGCGAGGCGGTCTAAAATAGAGATTAACACTTGATAGTGATGCGTGACCTCAGTCAGTTTGGCTAATGCTTTGCTATTATTTTCACTGAGATAGGCATTGTAGCCTTGGGTGGCCGCAGTGTGCAGTTCACTATGTGCTTGCTCTAATTGGGTTAGCTCCTGAAATTTAAACAGGTGGTGGCTTTGGGCTTTTTCTAAGAGCGCAAACTTGTGCGACTGTTTTTTGTCGATAATTGGCCATTTAGGTTCGGTGTTGGTATCGCAGTGAATCGCTTTTTCATAAAGATCAAACCATCGGCTGAATACGAGTCGCATCTGATAGATTAACGCCGATTTGCTATTGGAGGGTTGTTCTGCAAAGCTCAGCCATTGCGGATTAGGTGAATAATTCGCTAACCAGCCTTCAACCTCATTAGCGGCCATCGGGCGTGCTATCTGGTAGCCCTGTGCATTGACGCACCCCATCGAAAGTAGCATAAGGCCATGTTCAGTGGTTTCTACACCTTCTGCTATCAGATCTCTATTAAAGGAACTTGAGAGGGCAATAATGCCATCGATAATGGCGTAATCGTTCGGATCATCTAAAATATCGCGCACAAATGATTGATCAATCTTAATCGTTTGCGATATCAGGCTGCGAAGGTGGGTCAAAGATGAGTAGCCAGTACCAAAGTCATCCAGTGCGATTTGGACACCGACCTGTTCTCTGCATGCCTGCAAAACTTGATTGACCTTATTGAGGTCACCCAACGCACTGCTTTCTAGCACTTCCAATTGGAAGTTATTAGGGTAAACCTTAGGATGCTGAGCAATTTGGTTTCTTAGGTACTCTGTAAATAATGGAGCTTGTAAGTGATGCGAAGAGATATTAACACTGACCTCTAGATAGAGCCCCATCTCACTCCATGTTTGCATTTGTTCGAGCGCAGTTTGAATAACCCAGTCGCCAATCTTTAATTCCAGTTCGGTGCCGTCAAGGAGAGGTAAAAACTCCAGTGGTGGCACTAGCCCTTTTTCGGGGTGCTGCCAGCGGATAAGCGCTTCGAGGCCAAAAACACGCCCGGTTAGCATATTGACCTTCGGTTGATAAAACAGACATAACTCATCTTTGATGAGTGCATCTTCAACCTCTTGCAACAGCAGGTATTTTTGGGTGGTGTTTAAGTCATACGACACATCGAAAAATTGATACTGGTTACGGCCGGCCAGTTTAGCCTTATACATGGATTGGTCGGCATGCCTTACCAAGGTATCAAGATCGGCAGCGTCGTTCGGGTATAAGGTGATGCCGCATGATGCCGTAATGTTGTAAGTTTGCCCATCGATTATTAACGGTTTTGTGATAGCCGATAACACCCGGTTAACGGCGACTTCACAGGCTTTTTTAGTGGCAAGGTCACCTAATAGCATAGTGAACTCATCACCTCCAAGGCGGGACACGGTATTGTCCGCACGAATAGCAGATTGAATGCGGTTAGCCACTTCAGTAATGACTTTGTCTCCTACGTGATGCCCGTAGGTATCATTGATCTGTTTAAAATAATCGATATCCAAAAAGCAAATGGCGAGCAATGTGCCAGTTCGGTCACTGTGAGCGATGGCTTGTTTAGCTCGATCTCCAAACAGTACCCGATTTGGTAGCCCAGTTAGTACATCATAATGTGCCATGATCTCTAGCGTCTTTTGCTGTTCTTTGTGCGTGGTGATATCAGAAAATAGGCCTACATAGTAGGAGCGTTGACCCAAATAATCGGCGATGGCGGAAATACTGAGCAGTTCGGCAAACAATTCGCCATTCTTTTTTCTATTCCAAATCTCACCCTGCCAAGTACCGAAGTTGGTTAACTCCTCCCACATATTCTGAAAAAAACTGTCGGGGTGATAATTTGCTGAAAGAATACGAGCGTTTTTACCTACTATTTCGTTTTTTGAGTACCCTGTGATATCGCTAAAGGTTGGGTTGGTATCTAAGATAACACCCTTAGTATCTGTAATCATGATACCCTCGTGGGCATTTTCAAAAACGCTGGCCGATAGTTTGATCTTCTGGGTTGTCGCGAAGTTTCTTGCGGTTAGGATCATCAGAAAAGTTTGTAAGGTGATAGACAGCAGGATCCCCATCATTAGCACTTGCCAAGGGATCAGTGACTGGTTTTTTGCCACAAAGGTTCTGGACGGGATGATGCTCACTACCCAAGTTCGCCCATTGATCTCAAGAGGCGTATGCCATGAGTAATCGGTGGCATCCTCATTGTCGACGGTTCCCGTTTGAAACAGGTTTTTCTCCGAGAGGTTGCTAGCGGAGTCTTTAATCACAATTTTGAGACCGTCATGTATATTTTCTTGCAAAATATCTTGCATCATATTTTGCATACGTATAACGCCGACCGACACACCGATGAGAGTTCCGCCCTCTTCTTTAAACAGGGGGTATATCAATAATGCACCAACGCTGATACCTGTTTCCTGGACTAAAGTAATAGGCGCTGTAATCGCGGCCTTTTGAGTGAATATCGCCTGCTTAATAGCATTGAGGCGAATATCATTGGATGCAATATCATAGCCGAGTGCGCGAAGGTTACCTGACACCGGAGTAATGTATTGGATAGGGACATAAAAAGTGCGTTGCGCAGCTGGGATAAATGCGCCGGTGGCGTCTTTTTCAAGAATGTGGAAGTCATTTTTATTAAGCTGTGAGCCAAGCGATTTCTCAAACTCCTCTCTTGTATCAAAGGGAACATACGGGTTCCAGCTTAACGCCTGAAGATCTAAGTTTTGTCGAAATATAGGGTTAGTGAGCTTAATAAAATCTAGATACGTGAGCTCAGGAAAGGTGCCTTTGATATGGGCGATTGAAGCGACAATCTCTTCATAGGCTTTGATCTTCGTATTGATCTTATTAATCACGTCGCTGCCCGCTTTATGAACAAACGTATTGATTCTGCTATGTTCATTAACGAGGGTGTAGCTGAAGTAAACAATAGAGATACTAATCGCAATCAGGCTAGGGAGTAACACTTGGGTAATCCGGTCGTGCCATATTTCATCGCGTTTATATAAAAAGGCTAAAATCAACGGTGCTGAAATGATGACGCCAATACTGTCGCCTAACCACCAATTAAACCAGGTTACCAGTGCTGTTTGGTTGGAAATATCGGTTAGCAAGAAAAGCGAAAAACTTCCTATACTAGAAGAAACTAAGCAACTGACGGGGCCGCCAACAAGATAGAAGGTGAATAAATCCCGTTTTCGGCCTAAAACAGACCATTCCCCTTTGAGGTAGTGTTTAATTGCATACGCACCTAAGTAGGCTTGTAGCGTTGAACCTGAGGCGATGCAAATAGCGAGTAGAATACTGCTTAAAGAGTAGTTGGCTCCAACCCAGCAGTTCATTAAAAATGAGCCAGCAAAAACACCGAAAAGCAGAGACGGCCCTCCATGTAACGCTGCGATTAAAGCAATGCCTGCGGAGGGGAATAAAATTGTGGAATAGCCAGGCGGTATAGCCAGCTCTAGGTTCAAAACGCCAAGAAAAAAGTAGCTTATGGCAATCAGAATATTGTGAAAAATAAGGCTCTTATGCCACGAATCCGACATGTTACATTCTCGGGGTTAATCAAAGTACAGCAGTCAATCTTTAATCCTCATATCGGTATAGTTTGCAATCGCACAATAAGCAACCCCATTTGAATATTTAATTAGTGATGTAACCTTTATTTTGAGTGAAATGGGTTTGATATGTATCAACCGATGCTGTATTCGGCTGTCAGCTTTTGTGAAGTTTGGCTATGCTACAGCCAATAGATCCTTGATGTTTGGATAGGCGCAATGGGACAAGTATTGATAGGCATTAGTTTGGCCGCTCTGTTGTTTTCGTCTGCTATTATGGCAAATGAGTCGCGGTTTGCTTATTTGGTTTCAGATCAGCGAATACCTTATTGGAATATTATGTGGAGTGGTATCCAGCACCAAGCGAAGCAGCAGGGTATAGAAGTAGAGGTATGGAGTGCAGATAACAGTATTAAGAAAGAGCTCGAAAATACCCTGCAAGTCATAAAAAGCAAGGTAGATGGCATTATTTTATCCCCCACTAACTCTTCGTCTGCAGTCACTGTTTTAAAGTTTGCAAAACAGGCGGGTATCCCGGTAGTTATTGCTGATATAGGCACGCAAGGTGGTGACTATGTGAGTTATATAGAGTCAGATAACTACCAAGGCGCTTATCAACTCGGGAATATATTAGGCCAAGTGTTAGCCGATAAAACTTGGTTGGAAGGGCGCGTTGGCATCGTGGCTATTCCTCAATCTCGGCAAAATGGGAAAGATCGAACGCGAGGTTTTCTTAAGGCACTAGGGGAGTGGGGGGTAAAGGCAGGAGGCATTCGGCAGCAAAAAGATTTTAGCTATATTGAAACCTACCGGTTGGCATCGGAGTTGATCTCTGAGGAGCCTGACTTGCGAGCGTTATGGCTGCAAGGTTCGGATCGATATAAAGCCGCATTGGCGGCTATTGAGGATGCAGGTAAAGTCGGAGAGATACTGCTCATCTGCTTTGATGTAGAGCCTGAGTTTTTGGAGATGATTAAATCACAGGCGCTTGTAGGAGTCGGTATGCAGCAGCCCCATTTGATGGGCGAGCGGGCGGTACAGTCATTACAGGACTTCCTAAATGGTCACGCTGTAGCCAAAAATCAAAAAATAGAGGTGTTGGCGGTAGCTGAGAATAATGTAGACGCACTCATGTTAACTATAAAACGAAATGTACTGGGTTTAAGTGTAAGTGAGGAGTGATGTTGGGAACTAAAAAATCTCTACTTACTTTGTTGAGTATGGTGGTTGTTCTTACCGTAACCTTTGTGTTTGTTATTTATGCGGTGATCTCATATCAGGCACAACGCTCACATATGATCAGTGAAATTAATGGTCAGGCGACTGAAAGTGCGAATAGGCTCAGCAGAATTGTCGCCCCGTTAATTTCATCTTATGAGATTCATGAGTATGAAAAACTGTTACATAGTGAAATAAATACACAAAATCACTATGCATTAGGTGCCATTATTGTTGATAACTACCTCATGGCGAAGATCATGGGGGAGCAGGTCTACACCCATGGTCTGCTTAAAGGTCCCGCCGGAGATGTTGTTGATTATATACCTAGCAGCGAAGTACATAATCAAGAACTTGCTAGTGCCTTTAGCTCCGCTTCTAATCAAATGTTTAACTCCCAAGGTGATTTAATTGGTAGCGTAACCGTCTATGCGAATGACCGGTTGCTAGATCAACAGTTGCAAAAAGTGTTTCAGCGGACGTTTTTTAGCACGCTCATTCTTGTTGTGATATTGGCCTCTTTATTGATTCTGCTTATTAAACGTTTTTTATTATCTCCGTTGGCAACCATGGTGCAGGTCATGAGTGTACGGGATAGCCATGGTATTCCTGTCGCGTCACTTCCCGCTTCAGACTCTCAAGAGCTCAATGAGCTGTCAGGCACAATCAACGACATGCTGCATGTTATTAGTGATGCACGTAATCGTCTGAAAAATGAGCAGGAACGTTTATCTCATGTAATTAATGGTACGCGTGCTGGAACTTGGTATTGGAATATCCAAACAGGTGAAACGCATTTCAATGAGCAATGGGCCAATATGCTGGGTTATCAATTACAGGAATTAGAACCTATCTCGATAAATACTTGGCTGCAACTTGTGCATCCTGATGACCTTAAAACCTCAGAGCGACAACTCCATGACTATTTCGCTGGCAAGCTGGATTATTATGAATGTGAGGTAAGGGTTAAGCATAAAAATGGTGAGTGGGTTTGGGTATTAGATCGGGGCAAGGTCGCTAAATGGACCGATACGGGTGAGCCGCTTGAGATGTATGG
>DAIRSP010000053.1:14100-15633 GCA_036804365.1 Neptunomonas sp.
ATCGGGGCAAGGTCGCTAAATGGACCGATACGGGTGAGCCGCTTGAGATGTATGGTACGCATCAGGATGTGACGGAGTTTAAGCGTAATCAAGAACAGCTAGCGCTCGCGGCCAACGTTTATAAAGAAGTACATGAAGGCATTATGATTACGGACATAAATGCGATCATCCTCGATGTAAATGAGGCCTTTACACGCATCACCGGCTTTGAAAAAGCGGAAGTTATTGGGAAAAAGTCTTCTATTTTAAGCTCTGGCCGTCACGATACGGACTTTTATAGCAGTTTATGGCAATCGTTGCGTACGGACGGGTATTGGAATGGTGAAGTGTGGAACCGGCGCAAGAATGGAGAGGTTTATCCTCAACTGATGAGTATCGGTGCTGTCCAAGACTCATCAGCGATGGCGTCACACTTCGTTGCGCTTTTCTCGGATATATCGTCGATAAAAGAGTATGAAAAACGACTCGAAAAAATGGCACACTATGATCTTCTCACCGGATTACCCAATCGTTTTCTGTTAAGTGATCGGTTACGTGTAGCCATGTCAGGTGCAAAGCGTCATGGCCATATGTTGGCGCTGTTATTTCTAGATCTCGACGGGTTTAAAGAGGTGAATGATGCTTATGGGCATGATATGGGTGATCGTTTGCTGGTGGTTTTAGCTAGAGAGATGGCATCTCTCTTGAGGGATGAAGATACTTTAGCGAGATTGGGTGGCGATGAGTTTGTTATGATCCTACCGGGGTTGGATGATCAGGCCAGTGTCGAACCCGTTTTACAGCGCCTATTGGCGGCAATAGCTAGGCCAATTGTGTTGTCCGGGATTGAATTAACTGTCTCTGCGAGTATTGGGGTTGCGCTTTTTCCTACCTCGCAAGAGGTGGATGCCGACCAGTTGATACGACATGCCGATCAAGCTATGTATCAGGCTAAATTGGCCGGAAAAAATGGCTACTACTTTTTTGATCAAGCACACGACCAGTCATTGCGCGATAAAAACACTCAAATCATTCGGCTTGATGCTGCATTAAGTGCAGAAGAGTTTGAATTGTACTACCAACCTCAAATCAATTTAACCACGCAACAACCGATCGGATTTGAAGCCTTGATTCGTTGGAATCATCCTCAAAAAGGGGTGATGGCACCCGGTATGTTCTTACCGATTATTGAACATCATTTTTTAATGGTGGAGCTTGGCGAGTGGACCATCAAACAAGCGTTACAGCAGCTTGAGGTATTTTCTCATAAGGGAATTAAACTACCCATTAGCGTTAATTTATCATCTATCCACCTACAACAAGTTAACTTTATGGATCGTTTGCAAATGTTGCTCAATCAGTATCCGAGTGTTGATCCGCAACTGCTTTATTTTGAAGTGCTAGAAACCAGCGCATTAGAAAATATTGTTCAGGTTCAAAGTATTATCGCCGCCTGCAAAACATTAGGGATCGCATTTGCATTGGATGACTTTGGAACTGGTTACTCAACACTGGCCTCACTCAAACAGTTGCCGGTAAGCACACTCAAAATCG
>DAIRSP010000054.1:0-15041 GCA_036804365.1 Neptunomonas sp.
TATATTTCATCAACTAATCTCTAATAGGAGGCGGGGCAAGCACTTCACGCTGACCGTTAGAGCCCGCTTCAGTGACGACCCCCGCAGCTTCCATTGTTTCAATCATTCTTGCGGCGCGGTTATAGCCTATTTTCAAGCGGCGCTGCACACTGGAAATAGATGCTTTACGAGTTTCGGTTACAAATGCGATGGCTTCGTCATATAAAGGGTCTTGCTCATCATCAAACAAACCACCACCCACGGCAGAACCCGAATATTCAGAACTGCTGTCATCTAACATCGCATCAATGTATACAGGAGTGCCGAGTTTTTTCCATGCTTCTACTACACGGTGAACTTCATCATCACTGACAAAAGCACCATGCACACGGTTAGGCACACTCGTCCCCGCTGGCAGATACAACATATCACCATAGCCTAGAAGATTTTCTGCACCGGACTGATCTAGAATCGTGCGCGAGTCAATTTTAGATGACACTTGGAACGCAATTCGGGTTGGCACGTTGGCTTTGATTAAACCTGTGATGACATCCACGGATGGGCGTTGTGTGGCTAGAATTAAGTGAATACCCGCTGCCCTCGCCTTTTGAGCAATACGCGCAATCAGTTCTTCAACCTTTTTACCGACGATCATCATCATGTCGGCAAACTCATCAATCACCACCACGATATAGGGCAAGGTTTCTAAGAATGGTGCTGGCGTTCCGTAGGGTTCTCCATGCTCTTCTGCCTTCCATAATGGATCGCGAAGTGGATCACCAGCCTGCTCTGCGGTAGTAACCTTTTCGTTATAACCTGCAATATTACGCACGCCCATTTTTGCCATTAAGCGATAACGTCTTTCCATCTCAGCCACACACCAGCGTAATCCGCCCGCGGCTTCTTTCATATCGGTGATGACAGGTGTCAGCAGATGTGGGATTCCTTCATATATAGAAAGTTCCAACATTTTTGGGTCAACCATCATCAAGCGAACTTCATCCGGCGTTGCTTTAAATAGTAGGCTTAACAGCATCGCATTCACACCGACGGATTTACCCGAACCTGTCGTACCGGCAACCAATAGATGCGGCATTTTTGCTAAGTTAGTCACGACGGGGTTACCCGCGATATCGTTTCCTAAACCTAGGGTCAGCTTAGAAGAGGCTTCAATATAAGGTTTAGAGTTAAGCACTTCGCTTAAACGTACGGTCTGACGAGAAGCGTTTGGAATTTCAACCCCAACAACGGACTTGCCCGGAATAACTTCAACCACACGCACACTGGACACTGCCATCGAGCGCGCTAAGTCTTTTGCTAAATTGGTAATTTTACTTGCTTTAACACCCGGAGCCGGTTGTAGCTCGAAACGGGTAATCACGGGACCCGGATTAACTTCAACAACCTCTGCAACAACGCCAAAGTCTTTGAGTTTGGTCTCTAATAGACGCGACATATCCTCAAGCTCTTCGGCGGTATAACCATTGTCTGTTTGTAACTCTGGAGGATCTAACAAGTCCATAGAAGGTATTTGACGAGTCAGCGACTTATGGCCACCATGGGAACCTTGATCGCTTGGATCATTATCTACATCAGCAATCGGTTGATGTGCTTGCGCTAAGGGCACTATTTTTAACTCTTTTTTAATCGGTGTGCCTTGCGGTTTATCCGACATTAGCCCAACATCGACCTGCTCATCTCTGACAGAGATCCCTATATTGGACTCATCATAAGTAGACATGTGCAGATCAGAAGCAACCTCCGTGTCTTCATCGTCGGCAACAAATCTGGATTTAACAACCTTGTTTACGATAGGTGGCTCTTCGGTGAGCACATCCTCCATATCATCATCAAATGAGCGGATAACCGGCTTCAGTGTTTTAGCTGGTTCAACTGCAGTTGGAGTTGGAGTGTCATCTGAGGTTTTTTCTAGCTCAGAAAAATTATCAGCGAGAGAGGGCTCTTTTGCTGTAAAGGTAGACTCAAAACGTGCTCGTACCTTTTCTCGCAACGCCTCTTTTGCTGAGACAATAGGATCGGCTGCGTGTTCATGATTTTCCTTGGTCGGTGCTAAAACACGACTAACGCCACTTGTAATGGACAACAGAAAAGCACCTATTCTATCTACAATCTGCCCCATTGATAGCTCAACATAGAAGGTGAGCCCGATACAAAAAGCAGCCACAAGGATAATGGTACTGCCCAACAGGCTGAACCAAGACACCATCCAGTCAGACAACGCCTCCCCCACTAAACCGCCCGCAGTAAAAGGGAATCCAAGCTGAGAGTTAGAGATATGTATCGACGCCAACCCACAAACAGAGGTTAGCAGCATGATCATGCCAAGAAACCGAACCATCGCAAAAGGCAGGCTATCGAGTAAGGTAATTTTACCGAACAGCGCGTAACGGCTTAAGGGCACAAGAATAATTAGAGGGATAAACCATGCTGACAGCCCCAAAAAAGAAAAAAGAAGATCTGCAAGCCAAGCGCCCGAACGCCCTGTCCAATTTTGTGTTTCAGGTTGATAACCTAAATGTGACCAACCCGGATCTTTCGGGTCATAGCCTAACAAACCAAGGAACATGTAGAGGCAGATAACCGTTACTAATATTAGAAGACTAATTTTAACGATGCGCCCAAATAGCTCAGAAAAAGCAACAGGGGCTGATTGCAGCTTATTTTTCACTCAAATTCCTTATATTCTTAAGCACTTACCGCGATGTATAAAATACCACAAATCACAACATAACACTCCATCACTACTTGATGAGTTGCATTGAATGAGCCATAGTTAAATGTAAATAATTCCTGAGACTTTAGACATGAGTTTAGCGAACCTGTTTCAAGATAACTCTCGCGTATTGACCTTTACTATTGCCAATAGTCATTTCGGTATCGATGTTTCTAATATTCTCTCATTTTCGGATGAGTTCGATCAGATTCAGCCCGTTAATAGCTCTGATCGTCCCGGCTTTATTGGATATCTCGACTATCGAGAGACGCTGGTTAACGTCTACGACAGCGCCGTTGTTCTAAAACGCAAGCGCAATCGCGATGAACAAAACAAACTAATAAACGATATCGAGCAGTATAAACAAGCTCATATAGACTGGGTAGCCTCCTTAGAAAACTCTGTGACTAGCGGGCAAGCATTTACCCTGGCCAAAGACCCTAAAATGTGCGCTTTTGGTAAGTGGTATTACTCCTTTCAGACCAGTGATGAGGATTTAATGGTGCTTATGAAGCGCTTAGAAGAGCCGCACATTCTCATCCACAAAATGGCTGATCAGTTACTCGGAATGCGCGACAACGGCGAGAGTGAACGCGCCCTGCGACTGCTTTCGATCGAGAAAGCAACAACACTTAAAAAACTGCTGCGCATCCTTGATCTTGTTCAAGATATGCTTAAACGCAATATCCACCCCGTAGTGCTTCATCTAACTAAAGACGGTAATATCCCTTGGTTTTCATTAGTCCTTGATGAAGTTGATGACATTATCGATTATGAAGTACAGCAACTAGATACAAGCGCAAGTGAAGCACTGTCTCATGAACCGGTTACCGGATACCTTCGCCATCGATCAGGGAAGAAGTATATGATGCTATCGATTGATAAACTTTATCAGCAAGTTAGTAAGATTCAATCAATCGAGGATTGTAATTCATAATTTAGCCCCCCACTATATAGTCACTACAACAACGCTAATTTAGGTTTAGTATTCATGAGCGAAACAAAGCACCATAAGTTAATTATTCTCGGGTCAGGCCCTGCTGGTTATACCGCTGCTGTTTATGCAGCACGCGCAAACCTGAAACCTATCGTTATCACAGGTATGCAAGCAGGTGGTCAATTGACGACCACGACTGAAGTAGACAACTGGCCAGGTGATGTTAATGGTGTTCAAGGCCCTGAGTTAATGCAGCGCATGCAACAACACGCCGAACGCTTTGATACCGAAGTAATTTTTGACCATATTAATGCCGTAGATTTACAAAACAGACCTTTTACACTTAAAGGTGACATGGGCACATACACTTGTGACTCGCTAATCATTGCGACCGGTGCTTCTGCCCAATACCTCGGTCTAGAATCGGAAGAGGCGTTTAAGGGTAAAGGCGTTAGCGCTTGTGCAACCTGTGATGGCTTCTTCTATCGCGGACAAAAAGTGGCAGTTATTGGCGGAGGCAATACCGCAGTAGAGGAAGCCCTTTACCTATCGAATATAGCCGCAGAAGTGACTCTTATTCACCGTCGTGACTTCTTGCGATCAGAAAAAATTCTCCAAGATAAACTGTTTGAGCGCGAGAAAAATGGCAACATCAATATCATCTGGAATCATCAGCTTGATGAAGTTCTAGGTGATGAGACTGGTGTTACAGGTGTGCGCCTTCGCAGCACTGATGGTGCATCAACGCAAGAACTTGACCTTGCTGGTGTCTTCGTTGCGATCGGCCACAAGCCTAATACTGAGCTATTCGAAGGCCAACTAGAAACAGAAAACGGTTATTTGAAAATCCGTTCAGGCCTGAGCGGCAACGCCACACAAACGAATATCGAAGGCGTTTTTGCTGCTGGTGATGTCTGTGATCACATCTACCGTCAAGCGATTACATCTGCGGGCTTCGGCTGTATGGCTGCGCTGGATGCGGAACGCTACCTGGATGATCTCGCCAAATAATCCTTCTATGCCCTGCTGAAATACGCAGGGCGTTTTAATGAGCAAACCAATGATTCCTTGGTTACATCCTCATAATTTCCAATTTCCCAACCCATCTGATGCCTTATCTGAACCCAATGGTCTATTAGCAGCCGGAGGCGATCTATCCCCTAGCCGACTGATCAAGGCTTATCAAAACGGTATCTTTCCATGGTTTAATGAAGATGACCCCATCTTGTGGTGGAGTCCTGATCCTCGCTGTATTTTGCATCCTGATAAAATCCATATCTCCAAAAGCATGAAGAAAGTGATCCGAAAAGGTGATTTCTCTTTTACTTTTGATCATGCATTTTCAGACGTGATCGAAGCCTGCGCAGGCACTCGACAGGAAACAACAGGCACGTGGATATCACCAGAAATTCAAGCGGCCTACCTCAAGCTCCATCATTTAGGTGTCGCCCACTCAGTCGAGGTCTGGAGAGAAGGCTCTCTGATAGGCGGCCTCTATGGCCTAGCGATGGGCAAACTTTTCTTTGGCGAATCGATGTTCAGCTATCAAGAAAATGCCTCTAAGATCGCCTTTATTGCCTTAAGCCGACAGCTTTTAGAATGGGGCTACCCATTGATTGATTGTCAGATACACAACCCACACCTGCAAAGTTTAGGCGCCGAACATATTCCCCGCTCTGTCTTTCTCGATTATATTAAAAGCCATATCCACCAAGACCGTGGGCACGAATGGGTGTTTAAGTTAGACGCTGCGTCATTACTTAGCTGATGCAGTCATTTTTTATCTAATATTGAAGATCAAGATGACCGACCTTAGAGAACTGCACTTTTTCGCTACCCCTGAGCATAATTGTAGCTACATTGAAGGCCTAAAAGCGAAAACGCTGTTTGTGGACCCACAAACCCTTGTGCCAGATGAAACTTACAGTCAGCTCTCTGATCTTGGATTTCGACGCAGCGGCAAACACATCTATCGCCCACACTGCGATAATTGCCAAGCTTGTATCTCAGTACGCATTCCCGTTGAACTCTTTAAACCCAATAAAACTCAAAAAAGAATATTAAATAAAAACAAAGATATCAGTGTTAATATCGTCAAACCACGATTCACTGAAGCCTATTTTAAACTCTATTCTGATTACATCTCTGCTCGACACGCTGATGGTGACATGTATCCGCCGACTAAGGATCAATTTCATAGTTTTCTGGTAGATGGAAATCAAGAGACTTTTTTTTATGAATACTTTCTAGATGGAGAACTCATTGGGCTTTCTGTCGTAGATCATTTAAAAAAAGGACTGTCGGCAACCTATACGTTTTACAATCCATCAGACGCATATCAAAAGCGTAGCTTAGGTACTTTCGCTATTCTATGGCAGATTCAAGAAACCCTTAACAGAGGTCAAGCCTATCTGTACTTGGGCTATTGGGTAAAAGAGTGCCGAAAAATGCGCTACAAAATCAGCTATCATCCTCTAGAATTTCTCATTGATGGGCAATGGATTTTAGTTAGATAAGAATAAACTCTTAATTCTCTTTGATATCCCTACATAAATCAGGCAAAATACTGCGCTCTGATAATAGGACATTGTTCGAAATCAGCCCTTTCACAGGTAGGTAATGAATGGCTAAAGAAGATAGCATTGAAATGGAAGGTACCGTGGTCGACACGCTGCCAAACACCATGTTCCGCGTAGAGCTGGAGAACGGTCACGTAGTCACCGCTCATATCTCTGGCAAAATGCGTAAAAACTACATCCGCATCCTAACGGGTGATAAAGTAAAAGTTGAACTTACGCCGTACGATTTGAGCAAAGGCCGTATCGTATATCGCGCGCGTTAGTACAACCGATCTGGCCATCAGTTTTATTTGATTAGACCAGATCCGGCAGGTTATTCAGTGGCAGCCTAGGCTGCCACTGTTACTTCTAGCGAGAACTCCCCCGCTTCATCCAAGGTTACAAGCACTTCGCCACCCTCTTCAGCTAAATCACCAAAAAGAATCATCTCAGCTAGTGGCTTTTTAAGTTTTTCCTGAATGAGGCGCTTCATAGGGCGCGCACCCATTTTTTCATCATAACCGTGTTCAGCCAGCCAATTTCTTGCAGATGCATCGACATGCAGTACCACACGCTTCTCATCAAGCTGCGCTTGAAGCTCGGTTAAGAACTTATCAACAACACCTTTAATGATATCAGTGGACAACGGCTTAAACTGAATCACCGCATCCAAACGGTTACGGAACTCTGGCGAAAACAAGCGTTTAATTGCTTCCATACCATCGGTGCTATGATCTTGGTGCGTAAAACCAATCGAGGGTCGACTCATAACATCGGCACCAGCGTTGGTCGTCATCACCAAAATCACATTACGGAAGTCAGCTTTACGACCGTTATTATCGGTTAATGCGCCGTTATCCATTACCTGAAGCAAGATATTAAACACTTCCGGATGCGCCTTTTCGATCTCATCCAACAAAAGCACACAATGCGGAGATTTAGTAATCGCCTCAGTTAGAAGGCCGCCTTGATCAAAGCCAACATAACCTGGAGGCGCGCCGATCAAACGAGAAACGGTATGACGCTCCATATACTCAGACATATCGAAACGGACCAACTCTATACCTAAAATTCTCGCAAGCTGTGAAGTGACCTCTGTTTTACCAACACCCGTAGGTCCAGCAAACAAGAAGTTACCAACAGGCTTTCTTGGATCATTCAACCCAGCACGTGACAAACGGATTGCCGATGAAAGAGAAGCAATGGCCTCATCCTGCCCCAACACAACCATTTTAAGGTTAGCATCCAGCTTTTTAAGCTGCTCTTTGTCGGACACTGACACCGTTTTAGGCGGTATACGTGCAATTTTAGCCACCACTGCTTCAATCTGATGAATGCCAATAATCGGGCTACGATCCTCTTTCTTCAATAGCCGCTGATAGGCACCCGCCTCATCAACTACATCAATTGCCTTATCAGGCATATGCTTATCATTGATATAACGATCGGCCAATTCAGAGGCGGCTCGCAACGCTTCATCGGTGTACTCAATCTCATGGTGCTCTTCAAACTTTTTACGAAGGCCTCTGAGGATTTCATAGGTTTCGTCAACACTCGGTTCAAGTACATCAACCTTTTGGAAGCGGCGTGCAAGTGCACGATCTTTTTCAAAGATACCTCTAAACTCTTGGAAGGTCGTTGAACCGATGCAGCGCAAATCCCCCGAGCTCAATAAAGGCTTAAGTAAGTTTGATGCATCCATAGACCCACCCGATGCTGCCCCCGCACCGATAATGGTATGAATCTCATCGATAAAGAGAATCGCCTTGTCTTTACGTTTTACTTCACCCAAGAGTGCTTTGAGGCGTTTTTCAAAATCACCTCGATATTTAGTTCCGGCCAGCAAAGCCCCCAAATCGAGAGAATAAACTACACTGCCGTTGATAATATCCGGTACTTTATCCTCAACGATAAGCTTAGCTAACCCTTCGGCTATCGCAGTTTTACCTACACCGGCCTCACCCACTAATAGGGGATTATTTTTGCGGCGCCGAGATAGAATCTGGATAACACGTTCGACCTCTGACGCTCGGCCAATTAGAGGATCGATACGGCCTTCGGCTGCTTCTTTATTTAAATTAACCGCATACTGGCTTAATGCACTCTGCTCTCGTTCTGAACGTCCCTCTTCTGACTCATTCATGTGCTCTTGATCATGCTCTTCATGACCCACTTTTGAGATACCGTGCGAGATATAATTAACGATATCAATCCGTTCTATCCCTTGCTGTTGCAATATATAAACGGCCTGACTCTCTTGCTCACTAAAGATAGCAACAATGACATTAGCGCCTGTCACTTCGCTTTTTCCAGAGGACTGCACGTGAAAAACGGCACGCTGTAATACCCGCTGAAAGCCTAAGGTCGGCTGCGTTTCCATACTAGGAATATTATCGGGAAGTAAAGGCGTCGTTTCCTCAATAAACAAACTCAGAGACGTCCGCAAAACACCCATATTGGCACCGCAGGCTGATAACACGCCCGAGGCATCACGATTATCTAATAAAGCCAGTAAGAGGTGTTCAACCGTCATGAATTCATGCCGTTTATCCCGCGCACTTTTAAAGGCTTGGCTAAGGGTTTCTTCAAGCTCACGATTCAACATAGCTTTTCTCCGCTAAACAGCTTCTACTTCACATAACAACGGATGTTTATTCTCTCTAGAGTATTGATTCACATACGCAGCTTTAGTTTCAGCTACATCACGTGTAAAAATACCGCATACGCCCTTACCCTGCGTATGAACAGCCAACATAACTTGAGTCGCTTTCTCCTGATTCATCCCAAAAAACAGCATCAAAATTTCTATCACGAACTCCATTGGAGTATAGTCATCATTCAGCAATACTACTTTATACATTGAAGGTTTTTTTAATTTAGGCTGAGCTTCCTGCGTTGCCACACCGCCGTCATCCGGAAAATGTTCTTGCTCATCGGATGACATATAAACCACATCCCGACTTTTTACTTCACACATATTGATCTCAATAATAAAAAAGTTAAAAACTCTAAGAAGAATTAGCTTCACTATGACACAGTGCTATACTTATTCATAACAGGAGAGGTAAATCCGGTAGTCCCTGTAATTGATGAGTTGCACTTGCTTTACACTATTGTAGCAGGTGTCAGCTTTGCAGTTCAGGCTTACTATCTGCAGGTAGGCCCGTTAATCGGTTCAAATGGGAGTATGGAATGCAGACAGGGAAAGTAAAGTGGTTCAATAATGCTAAAGGGTTTGGTTTTATCGTCTCTGATGAAGACCAGACAGAAGATCTTTTTGCCCACTATTCCGCAATCATGGTTGAGGGTTATAAAAGTCTAAAAGCTGGGCAAGCAGTGAAGTTTGAAACGACGCCGGGCCCCAAAGGCACACATGCCGTAAATATTGTTCCGCTACAGGCCGCTTCGGAATAATGATTAAAGTAGGTTAATTCCTACATTAATCGAGAGTAATTTTATCAATCCACTACTTGTGCAAAGTAGTGGATTATCTTCTTTCGTGCTAAATTTCTGCAATGTCCGATATTATTCTGCTTAATAAGCCCTTCCAAGTGTTAACCCAATTTACTGATGAGCAAGGTAGAGACAATTTATCTCTCTATATTCATCAGCCCGGATTTTATGCTGCTGGCCGATTAGATTATGACTCCGAGGGGTTGCTCTTACTCACCAATGATGGTGCCTTACAGCATCGTATGGCTCACCCTAAGTTCAAGATAGAAAAGACTTATTGGGCGCAAGTTGAGGGAGTTATTACCGACGAAGCACTACGCGCGCTTCGTCAAGGAGTTGAGCTCAAGGATGGATTAACCCGCCCGGCCAAAGCGCAAAGAATCGAAGAGCCCGCAAATCTTTGGGAAAGAACCCCTCCGATCCGAGAAAGAAAAGAGATTCCAACCAGTTGGATTGAACTTAAAATCAGTGAGGGTAAAAACCGGCAAGTCAGACGTATGACGGCTGCCGTAGGCTTCCCTACCCTCCGCCTAATTCGTTTTGCTATGGGCGACTGGACTTTAGAGGGTTTGCGACCCGGTGAATCAAAACAACTTTCTGTGGATGTCGAAATAAATTTACCTAAATCAGCAGTGAGTAAGAATATAAAAAACTATAAATTTGGTAAAAAAAGCAGCAAACCCACAAGAAGCAGAAAAAGAAGCTATCCTGAAACTTAATGAAGTTCTCTAATTTTGATATTTGATGAGTATCTATTGGCTATTATAAGAAAGATAAATAAAGATCACTCTGCAGCGACACCAAAAGTAACCATCATATTTTTGGTCTTGGCTTGGCTGCCTCTATTTTTAATTGGCGTGGGAGGCGTAAGCTTCTATTTCCACCTCATTAAACAGGCTCAAAATGAGTCACTTGCTCATGCCACCAGCTCCGTAGAAATTCTATCTGGCCGAACAAGTACTTTCATCAGCGATCATTTACGCAACATTGAGTTACTAGCAAATGAAAAAACAGTTATCCAACATCTTTTAGAAAGTGCTCCACTAGAGAGTAATGTTAGTTATCCTGAACTCACTCGTTATTGTAAAACGCTTCATGCTTCTATCTGCTATGTCTTAAAAACCGATGGATTAGCCATTGGTGATAACCAATACAACTCGCCAGAAACACTCATAGGCCGTAACTATGCGTTTCGTCCCTACTTTAAGGATGCACTCAGTGGTAAACCCGGGCTTCATCTAGCCATAGGCGTTACAACCCAAAAACGCGGTCTCTATTTTAGTAACCCAGTTATCGTCAATGATCAAATCATCGGTGTAGCGGTGATGAAGTTTTCGCCAGTATTTATAGAAAACGCCTTTAAGCAGGTGGAGGGAATCGTTGCGTTAACGGATAACAATGGCATTGTCTTCGCGTCCAACCAGGAATCTTGGCGCTACAAAAGCCTAACTGATCTATCGTCTAACCAGATAGATCGTATTATCACTTCACGTCAATTTGGCAATGAGGCACCTTCAAGTATCGGGCTTCGCTTTATTGCAGACTCTAAAGCTATTGATGCTGATGGGCATGTTTATTACGTAAAAAAAGCCAAGGTTCAAGGCTTAGATGATTGGACCATGACCTACTTGATCAAGTCAGACCATCTGTCAGCCATTATTACAGATCGGAGTTATGAACTTATTGGGCTTATATTTGCGTTGCTGTTTATCTGTACCTCGCTCGCGGCCGGCATACTTTATCGAAAAATGAAGAATGAGATGAACAGTGTCTCTCGCTATCGTTTAGCCTTAGAGGAGAGCGAAGATAGACTGCAACGTTTCGCACAATTATCCGAAGAAGCCATTATCATTCTTGAAAAAAATGTCATTACTGATGCTAACAGCAAAGCAGAATCACTTTTTGGTTATAGTAACCAAGAGCTAAAAGCACTCAGCATATCCCAATTACTCTCTGTACCGAATGCTAGCTCTCTTAACCCGTTAAACGACACTGATTTTAGTCAAAGCGCAACGGCGGTAGATAAAAATCAACGCCAGATTCCTGTTTCATTCAAATGCCGTCCCATGAACCTAGATGATAAGGATGTATCGGTATTTGCTTTTAGGGATATCTCTTCGGAGTTATATGCACAACAGCAGTTGCTAGCCAGCGAGCACCGCTTCAAACAACTTTACGATCTTGTCGCTGAAGGTATTTTAATTCACAAAAACTGTATCATTGTCGATGTAAACCAAGCTATTTGTAAAATGCTAGGCTATTCCCGTATCGAACTCTTAGGCTCAGACTTAAATGCTATCTGTACACCTGAGTCCTATAGAGTCGTGACTGAAAGAGTCATAAAACAAGATAAAGAAACGACTGAACTTACCGTTATTCGCAAAGATGGGTCTCAGTTCCCAATTGAAACCTCTGGTGCCAGTATCGAGTATGAGGACGGCATCTATCGAGTAGTATCTGTCCGCGATATCAGCCGACAGAAATCGCAAGAAGAGCGTATTTTATATCAAGCTCAGTATGATTTTTTAACCGACCTACCCAACCGGATGCTAGCAAGAGATCGTATCGAACATGCGATCAAAACAACTGCCCGCAACCAATCCGTACTTGCCCTATTGTTTATCGATTTGGATGACTTTAAAAAGGTCAACGATAACCTAGGACATGATATGGGTGACAAACTGCTTGTTGCTGCCACTGAACGGCTCATTCAATGTGTGCGCCAAAGCGATACCCTAGCACGTCATGGCGGTGATGAGTTTTTAATCTTATTAGAGGGATTAAAGAATATCTCTGAAGTCGAAATTATTCTTGAGAAAATACTTCACCAGTTCGCCAAGCCTTTCAATATTGAGAATAACTCTCTCGTGGTGACGACCAGTATCGGCGTAGCTTTTTATCCAAACGACGCCGATGACTATCAATCTCTGATGCAAGCGTCAGATATTGCTATGTACCAAGCTAAAGCAGCGGGTAGGAATACATTTAATTTCTACACACCTAGCATGAATATAATGGCCATGCGCCAGCTTGATTTGGATAACAATTTAAGGGATGCACTAGATAAGAATGAGTTTACATTATTCTATCAACCACTCTTTTCCAATAAAGGCTGTGATAAACCCGTCATGATAGGCGCTGAAACCTTATTGCGCTGGAACTCAAGCAGCCTAGGCTCTGTGGCTCCGGATGAATTCATTCCGTTAACTGAACAAACCGGTCTGATACTACCTATCGGCCGTTGGGTGCTGACTAATGCGTGTACTCAAGCAAAACATTGGATGGATCAGGGTTACCCTGACTTTAGATTGTCTGTAAATGTTTCACCTAGACAGTTTCGCGGAAACGACTTTATTGCAGATCTACAAAATGCTTTGCAAACAAGCCAGTTCCCAGCTACTTCTTTAACACTGGAAGTGACCGAAGGACTCTTGATTCAAGCCACACCTAGCTTGGTAGAGACTCTACACAAAATTGAGTCACTTGGGATCTCTATCTCGATGGATGATTTCGGAACGGGTTATTCATCACTGAGTTATCTGAAAAGCTTTCCTTTCAAAAATCTTAAGATTGACCGCTCTTTTATCAATGAACTGACCGAAAACAATGACTCTATAATCCTGGTAACCGCTACGATTGCGATGGCCCATGAATTAGGCTTAACCGTAACGGCAGAAGGGATTGAAACTGAAGAACAGTTACAAATACTGAAACACAAAGATTGCGACTTTATGCAAGGTTATTGGCTATCTAAACCCATCAGTGCTGAAGAGTTTGAGCAAAGATTTATCACACCAACTAACTAGACCCATTTAAACTACCAACGCTTGGCCGATAGTAGATCAGTTTCTTTTTGTTCAACCCAATCAGCCGTATTCTGCCCTATCTCTTTTTTCCAAAATGGGGCATCCTTCTTAAGGTAGTCCATAATAAATTGAGCCGCATCGAAAGCACTGGCGCGATGCCCACTCGCAACGCCCACAAACACAATATTATCGTTTAAATTGAGTTCACCCACGCGATGAATAACAGTGACAGCCCCAAGCGCCCAACGCGCTCTAGCCTTTTCAACGATCGACTCTAGCGCTCGCTCGGTCATACCTGGATAATGCTCAAGAAAAAGCTTATCGATGCCCTTTTCAAGATGTTCTCTTACGATACCCGTGAAAGTAACAATCGCTCCGCAAGAAGCATCCTCGGCTTTCAGTCCATTGAAAAGTTCTGATTGTGCAAAATCTTCAGACTGCACACGGATAATATTAACCACTATAGGCCCCTCTTTTTATGAGAAAAATCATATCATTAATGTTAATCTGTGTACCTTACAAAATGAGATAAGAGACTTGCATGAGTTGGACTCCGCACGCAACGGTCGCCACCATTATTGAAAAAGATGGCTACTTTTTGATGGTTGAAGAAAGCGACTCTGGTCGTTTGGTATTAAACCAACCGGCAGGCCATGTAGAACAGGGGGAAACCTTTGAGTCTGCTGCTGTGCGTGAAACATTGGAAGAAACAGGTCACCATGTTGCCCTCACCGCTTTAGTCGGCCTATATACTAGCGAAGGCAAATCAAAGGATATTACCTATCATCGTCTTTGTTTTGTTGGTCATTCTGTAAAGTATGACTCTGATCAAACTTTAGATAGTGATATCCTTCGCACGGTTTGGATGACACGTGAAGAACTTGAAATAGAGAAAGATCGTATGCGCAGTCCTATGGTACTCGCCTGCATAAATGACTACCTTAATCAGCGTCGTTTTCCATTAGACTTTGTTCGCCAGCTTTAAACGTAATTTGCATTGCCCAGTTTGAGAAACCCATGAGCCAAAATTCTACAAAAAAAGTTATTGTCGGCATGTCCGGCGGCGTTGATTCATCCGTATCGGCCCTACTTCTGATGCAACAAGGCTATCAGGTAGAGGGGCTTTTTATGAAAAACTGGGATGAAGATGATGGCACTGAGTACTGCACGGCGATGGACGACTTAGCCGATGCACAAAAAGTCTGCGATAAACTTGGGATTCATTTACACAAAGCCAACTTTGCAGCTGAATATTGGGATAACGTATTTGAGCATTTTCTAGAAGAATATAAAGCGGGAAGAACGCCTAACCCCGATATTCTTTGCAATAGAGAAATCAAATTTAAAGCCTTTCTTGAGTATGCCCTAGACTTAGGTGCGGATTTTATTGCCACGGGACACTACGTCCGTCGTGCAGATAGAGAGGGGCATACCTATCTTTTAAAAGGCTTGGATAACAATAAAGATCAAAGCTATTTTCTTCATCAAGTGGGTGAAGCAGAAATTAAGAAAACCTTCTTCCCTGTAGGGGAGCTAGAAAAGCCCGTCGTTCGTCAAATTGCCGAAGCACATGA
>DAIRSP010000054.1:15051-15534 GCA_036804365.1 Neptunomonas sp.
CCACGACAAAAAAGACAGTACGGGCATCTGCTTTATCGGTGAGCGACGCTTTAAAGATTTTCTACAGCAATACTTGCCCGCTCAACCCGGTAAAATTGAGACTGAGACGGGTGATGTTATCGGTGAACATGCAGGCCTCATGTACTATACCATAGGACAAAGGCAGGGTTTGTTGATCGGCGGTTTAAAAGACTACCCTGAAGAGCCCTGGTTTGTTGCTGAAAAGGACTTAAATCGTAATGTTTTAATTGCTGTCCAAGGAAAACAAAATGACCTCCTTTTTACCGATTGGTTAACTGCACAAGATATTTTTTGGATCAACGGAACCCAACCAACGTTACCTTTCAAATGTTGCGCCAAAGTCCGCTATCGCCAAGCCGATCAAGATTGCTCCATTACACTTGATAGCCAAGGGCATTACTTAGTGAGCTTTGATCAAGCACAAAGAGCCATTACCCCAGGTCAATCCGTTGTCTTTTACGA
>DAIRSP010000055.1:0-15148 GCA_036804365.1 Neptunomonas sp.
CGTTTTTTTTTGCCAATTGTTCGAGCTGTCTATTGGGCGTCGAGGGATTGGCCATTCACGCCTTGGCTGTCCGCGCCCATCAAGTAAAGATACAAAGGCATGATCTCTTCAGGCGCAGGGTTAGACTCAGGATTTTCAGCCGGGTAGGCAAATGCACGCATCTGAGTGCGAGTAGGTCCAGGATTGATGCAGTTGACACGAATATTAGCTGTTGTATCAAGCTCGTCTGCGAGAATTTGCATCATGCCTTCCGTTGCAAACTTGGAAACTGCATAAGCTCCCCAATAGGCGCGGCCTTTTCGCCCCACACCAGAAGATGTAAAGATGATGGAGGCGTTATCCGAACGGTGGAGCAGCGGCAGCAGTGTTTGGGTCAAAATAAAAGCAGCATTAACATTCACCTGCATAACCTGCTGCCAAATGATGGGATCATAAGACTCAATGGGTGTTCTAACGCCAATGATACTCGCGTTATGTAGGAGACCATCAATTTTACCAAACTCATTTTCAAGAATGTTGGTGATTTCGATATAGTCGTGTTCGGTTGCTGTTTCAAGATTGAGTGGCACAATGGCAGGTTGAGCGCCGCCAGTAGCTTCAATCTCATCATATACGTTCTCAAGTTTTTCAGTTGTTTTACCCACTAAAACAACAGTCGCGCCATGTTTTGCATAACTGAGTGCGGCAGCCCGGCCAATACCGTCACCTGCACCTGTCACCAGAATCACGCGACCATCTAATAGTTTTTCGGGTGCTTGATATTCAAACATGATTTATATCCTTATTGTCTTAGTGTTAGGAAACTCATTCAGCAGGCAGGGTAAAATCTCCTCTGCGCTCTGTACGTAACTATGAGCTTCCCAGTTTTTCGGATTCTCGTTTTCTTTAATATAGCCATAGAGAGCGCCAATTGTGAACATTTTGGCGCGCTTGCCTGCTTCAATATCGCGATGGTGATCGCCGATATAGATAGAGTTTTCGGGTGCTGCATTTAACTGCTCGCACGCCAGTAATAATGATTCAGGGTGCGGTTTGGTCTGCTGAACCTGTTCGGGGCAGATGGTGCTTTTCGAGCGATGCAGTAGTCGATAGGTGGCTAGTGTTGGCAGCGTAAAGCGTTCTGGCTTATTGGTCACAATTCCCCAAGGGATTTGCAAGGCATCTAACTGATCCAAAAGATCCGGTATGCCGGGAAAAAGCTGACTGTTAACACTGCTATGCTCTGCGTACAGGGCTAACATTCGTTGCTGTAACGATAGGTGCAGCTTATTGTCTTCAGGATCGGCAAAGGCTGCTTTGACCATGGCCAGTGAGCCTTCCGAAACCTGTTTTCTGAGAGCTAGGTAATCAATGGGTGCGCGCTGCTGTTCAGCTAACAGTTGATTGATAACCCAGTAAAAGTCCGGCGCTGTATCTAAAAGCGTACCATCAAGATCAAAAAGAACAGCATCCGGCTTTATTAACATATTTAGCTCAGTGGTTTAGGTTTGGCGGTCGCTACCATATAGTTGACATCAACATCATTAGGATCAAGCTTATATTGCTTGGTTAAAAGGTTGTAAGTCATACCTGTGATGTCGCGTGTCGATAACCCCGATTTTCTTACCCAACATGCCAGTTCAGACGGGCGAATAAACTTATTAAAGTCATGCGTGCCCTGAGGTACCATCTTTAATAATTGTTCAGCTCCCAAAATGGCAAAAAGGTAGCTTTTAGGGTTGCGGTTGAGTGTCGAGAAGAAGACCATGCCACCCGGTTTGACCATTTTTGCGCAAGCGGCCACGATGCTCGAAGGGTCAGGGACATGCTCAAGTAGTTCCATGCAGGTCACGACATCAAAGCTATCTGGGTGCGCCTCTGCCATCTCTTCCGCGGTAATCTGCTGATAATTAACGGATACGCCGCTCTCCAAGCCATGCAGTTTGGCTACTTTCAGCGGCGCTGCACCCATATCAATGCCGGTGACGTCCGCGCCGCGTTGCGCCATAGATTCAGACAGGATGCCACCGCCGCAGCCAACATCGAGCACTTTTTTGCCTGCCAATGCAGCATGACGATCGATATAACCTACGCGAAGCGGGTTGATATCGTGTAATGGCTTGAACTCGCTGTTGCGATCCCACCAACGGCTCGCAAGCTCTTCAAACTTAGCAATTTCGGCAGGATCGATGTTGGCGGAAGACGTCTGATGGGTCATAAACTTTGTAATCCGAGAGATAAAACAAAGTCCTATCTTATCACTCTGCGATTATTGAAAACAGGCTTGTGCAACGTATTCATTTTACGGGAATCTTTTTCAATTCTTGTGGTATACTCGTTCGGTTAAAACGGGCCTGATTGACAGGCCTTGAAGCAGACCGGATCAAGGAAAGCTGAAACGCATGGGTGATTTAGCCAAAGAAATTTTGCCAGTAAATATCGAAGATGAGATGAAACGCTCTTATCTCGATTATGCTATGAGTGTTATTGTCGGCCGCGCACTGCCAGATGTAAGGGATGGGCTTAAGCCTGTTCATAGGCGTGTGTTGTTCGCAATGAGTGAATTAGGTAACGATTGGAATAAAGCCTATAAAAAGTCGGCACGTGTGGTGGGTGATGTTATCGGTAAATACCACCCGCATGGCGACAGCGCCGTATACGACACCATTGTACGTATGGCGCAAGACTTCTCCATGCGTTATACCTTGGTTGATGGTCAGGGGAACTTCGGTTCTGTTGACGGAGACTCCGCTGCTGCGATGCGTTATACCGAAATTCGCATGCAAAAGATCTCTCATGAGCTGCTTGCAGACCTTGATAAAGAAACGGTCGACTTCGTACCTAACTATGACGGTACCGAGCAGATTCCTGATGTGTTGCCAACTCGGGTGCCTAACCTATTAGTCAATGGTTCGTCAGGTATTGCCGTAGGTATGGCGACCAATATTCCTCCGCATAACCTGCGTGAAGTGATCAATGGTTGTTTGGCCTTAATTGAAAATCCTGAGCTATCAGTCGATGAACTGATGGAGCATATTCCAGGTCCCGATTTCCCAACGGCTGCAATCATTAATGGTCGCGCTGGTATCCTGCAGGCATACCGTACAGGTCGTGGACGAATCTATATTCGTTCTAAATACCATGTCGAAGAAGACAATAAAGGGCGTGCCTCGATTGTTGTCACCGAGATCCCTTATCAGCTTAACAAAGCCCGTTTAATTGAAAAAATAGCTGAGCTGGTCAAAGAGAAGAAACTAGAAGGCATCTCCGAACTACGTGATGAGTCCGATAAAGATGGAATGCGCATCGTTATCGAACTACGTCGCGGTGAAGTGCCTGATGTAGTCGCGAATAACCTGTTTGCGCAAACGCAAATGGAAGGTGTTTTCGGTATCAACGTGGTTGCCCTGGTTGACGGTCAGCCTAAGATTCTTAACTTGAAAGAGTTGCTCGAAAACTTTATTCGCCACCGCCGTGAAGTGGTTACCCGTCGTACGGTATACGAACTACGCAAAGCGCGTGAACGGGGTCATATCTTAGAGGGTTTGGCGATTGCGTTAGCGAATATCGACCCAGTTATCGAGTTGATTAAGCAATCCCCTACACCTGCAGATGCCAAAGAGCGCTTGATAGCCGCAGCTTGGGCACCGGGTTCTGTGGTTGATATGTTAGAACGTGCAGGTGAAAACGCTTGCCGTCCTGATGATCTCGAACCGCAATATGGTATGCATGAAGGTAAGTACCACTTATCACCCGTACAAGCGCAAGCCATCCTCGACCTGCGTTTGCACCGTTTAACCGGTTTAGAGCATGAAAAGCTGATTGCGGAATATCAAGATCTCTTGATCAAGATCGCTGAATTATTAGAGATTTTGGGCTCTTTTACCCGCTTGATGGAAGTTATTCGTGGTGAATTAGAAGTTATCAGTGCTGAGTACGGTGATGACCGTCGCACTGAGATTATTGCATCACGTCAAGACTTAACCGTCGCTGATCTTATTACCGAAGAAGATATGGTGGTTACCATCTCTCATGGTGGTTACGCGAAAACTCAACCACTGTCTGACTATCAATCCCAGCGTCGCGGTGGTAAAGGTCGTTCAGTGACAGCAGTTAAAGATGAAGACTTCGTTGAGCATCTATTAATTGCGAGTACCCATGCCACCATTCTTTGTTTCACCAACAAAGGTAAGGTGTACTGGCTAAAAGTCTTTGAAATTCCGCAAGCTAGCCGTGCAGCACGTGGTCGTCCGATCGTCAATATCCTGCCATTAGATGAAGGCGAGCGCATCTCGACGATTCTTCCAGTGAATGAATACAGCGATGAGCGTTTTGTCTTCATGGCAACCGCGAGCGGTATCGTTAAGAAAACATCGTTAGCTAACTTCTCTCGTCCACGTACCAGCGGTTTGATTGCTGTTGATCTTCTCGATGATGATGCCCTGATTGGTGCAGCAATCACCGAAGGTGCGGATGACATCCTGTTAGTGACCGATGCAGGTAAAGTGGCCCGCTTCCACGAAGATGATGTTCGCCCAATGGGTCGTACTGCGCGTGGTGTTCGCGGTGTCAAAATGAAAGATGATGCTCGTGTTATCTCCCTGATTATTCCGAAAGAGGGCGGTAAAGTACTCACAGCGTCTGAGCGTGGATTTGGTAAGCAAACAGCTGTTGAAGACTTCCCATGTAAAGGCCGTGGTAACCAAGGCGTTATTGGTATGCAGTGTACCGAACGTAATGGTAAATTGGCCGGTGCGGTACAAGTGTTTGACGGTGATGATGTCATGCTGATCAGTGATCAGGGCACCATGGTGCGTACGCGCACATCTGAGATCTCAATCCTCGGTCGTAATACCCAAGGTGTGATGCTCATTCGTGTTGCGAGTGACGAGAACCTCGTCAGCCTTGCGCGTATAGAAGAGCCTGCAGTGATAGAAGAAGAGTTACTAGATGGCGATGAAAGTGCCGTCGAAAACCCAGAGGTAGAGCCTGCCAGCGACAGCGAAGCAGAGTAAACAAGTGCGGCCTAGAGCCGCACTTTCTTATTAAGGCATGATCCGATAGTTAAGAGAACAGGTGGAAATGAGCCGTAAGTTAAATTTCAGTGCAGGGCCAGCAGCCCTTCCAGAAGAAGTGTTAAAACAAGCACAGGAAGAGATGTTGGATTGGCATGGACGTGGTTTGTCCATCATGGAAATGAGCCATCGTAGTGACGAGTATGTTTCGGTTGCGGAACAGGCTGAACAGGATCTACGTGACTTAATGCAGGTTCCGAGCAACTATAAAATTCTGTTTTTACAGGGTGGGGCAACGAGCCAGTTCTCCATGGTTCCAATGAACTTGCTGCGCGGTAAAACAACGGCAGACTATATCAACACCGGTGTTTGGTCGAAAAAAGCCATTTCTGAAGCGAAACGCTATGGCGACGTGCGCATTGTTGCATCGACTGAACATAACAAGTTTACCTCTGCACCTACACAAGCAGAACTACAACTTAACCCAGACGCGGCCTTCGTTCACTACACCACGAACGAAACGATTGGCGGTGTAGAGTTTGATTATGTTCCTCAAACGGGTGATGTTCCCCTCGTTGCAGATATGTCGTCAAACATCCTGTCGCGTCCTATCGATGTGAACCAGTTTGGTTTGATCTATGCTGGCGCACAGAAAAACATCGGCCCAGCGGGTTTAACCGTTGTGATCGTCCGCGAAGATCTCATGGGGCAAACATTGGCTGGAACGCCAACGATGTTTGATTACGCCGTGCATGCCGCCGCAGATTCGATGAATAACACCCCGCCAACATTTGGTTGGTACCTAGCCGGTTTGATTTTCCAATGGTTAAAGCGTCAAGGTGGTGTTGAAGCAATGGAAAAACTGAATCAGCGTAAGGCGGCTAAGCTGTATCAAGCGATTGATAACAGCGCGTTTTACAGTAACCCAGTGGCTGTCGCTAACCGCTCGTGGATGAACGTACCCTTTACGTTGGCCGATGCAGCATTAGACAACATCTTTATCACTGAGTCAGAAGCGGCAGGCTTACTTAACCTGCAAGGTCATCGCTCTGTGGGTGGTATGCGTGCCAGTATTTATAACGCTGTTCCCGAATCAGCAGTTGATACGTTAATTGACTTTATGGCGCATTTCGAGCGTACACACGGTTAAAAAAGGTAGAAAGGATCATTCGATGACAGAACAGGAACAGGCGCTAAAAGTATTGCGCGATCAAATCGATTCCATTGACAAGCAAATACACAGTTTGCTGAACGAGCGCGCAAAGTGTGCTCAACAGGTAGCGGAAGTTAAACAGAAATATGACGGTGTCAAAGATGCCGTTTTCTACCGCCCTGAACGTGAAGCGCAAGTATTACGTCGAGTCATGGATAGAAATGAAGGGCCATTAGCCGATAAAGAAGTGGCGCGTCTGTTCCGAGAAATCATGTCCGTCTGTCTGGCGCTAGAAAAACCGATGCGCGTCGCTTTCTTAGGGCCAGAAGGCACCTTTACCCAGCAGGCTGCGTTAAAACATTTTGGTGGCTCTGCTGAGAGTGCGCCGATGGAAACACTGACGCAGGTGTTCCGTGAGGTCGAAGCTGGTGCGGCAAATTACGGTGTCGTTCCAATCGAAAACTCTACTGAGGGAATGTCTACCCATACCCTCGATCTTTTTAAACGCTACAGTCTAAGAATCTGTGGTGAGCTTGAGTTAAGTATCCATCATCACCTATTAGCCGGTGAAAACGTACAAGCGCAGAATATTCAGAAAATATATGCTCACCAAGAGTCGTTCGCCCAATGCCGAGGCTGGCTCGAAGCCAACTTCCCACAGGCAGAACACTGTGCTGTTCGTTCCAATGCAGAAGGCGCTAAACTAGCAGCTCAAGATCCTAATAGTGCAGCGATCGCGGGTGATATGGCGCAATCGCTCTATGGACTTCAGATCATTGAACGCAATATTGAAGATCAGCCCGATAATACGACGCGTTTCTTAATTATTGGCAACCAGATCGTAGGACCGAGCGGTCAGGATAAAACCTCAATTCTCATCAGCGCACATGATGAGCCCGGCGCGCTTTACTCGCTATTAGAGCCTTTCCATCGTCATGGTATTAGCTTAACGCGCATAGAAACACGTCCAGGCCGTAACGGTGGCTGGAGTTATATGTTCTATATAGATTTTGAAGGCCATGCGGATGAGCCTGAAGTTCAGCAAGTATTGCGTGAACTACAAGCTAACTCCGTTGAGCTTAAGTTGTTGGGTTCTTACCCCAAAGCCGTATTATAAAAATAGAGTAACTATGAAGTTGTCCATCTATCTACAACCGCAAGGTGTCCAGAGGCTTACGAAGTGAGCTCAATGGTCAATCGAATTTTAGTTATTGGATTAGGGCTGATCGGCGGCTCGCTTGCCAAAGCACTCAAAGCGAAAGGGTTTGCGAAAGTTGTCGCTGGCTTCGATAGAAATGCAGAAGAGCTACAGCAAGGGCTTGATCTTCATGTTATTGATCAGGCTTATAGCGATCTAGCCGTGGGTGTATCTGAGTCTGATATTATTGTGCTTGCGGTGCCTGTAAAGGCAACCGAATCCGTTTTACAGCAAATCAAACCTCATTTAAAACCGAGCGCAGTCATTACCGATGTCGGCAGTACCAAAGCTAACGTAGTAGAGGCTGCCGTGGCGGTATTTGGTCAAGTCCCCAATACCTTTATCCCAGGGCACCCCATTGCAGGTTCAGAAAAAAGTGGTGTCGCTGCCGCCGAAGAGCGTCTATTTGTAAAGCATAAGGTGATTATCACACCATTGCCTGATTCAGATGCGAATGCGACCCAACTCATTGCTCGTATGTGGCAAGCAACGGGCGCCGAAGTGCTGCAAATGGGCGTCGAGCGTCATGATGAAGTCTTAGCAGCGACCAGCCACTTACCGCATATTTTAGCCTTCTCCTTGGTCGATACCTTGGCAAAAGAACAGGATAGCAGAGAGATTTTCCGTTATGCCGCAGGTGGGTTTAGAGACTTCACCCGTATCGCCGCATCAGATCCGACCATGTGGCACGATGTCTGTTTAGCCAACAAACAAGAGATCCTGAATCAGATCGATAACTTTACTCAGGGACTTGCTCAACTCAGGCAAGCGATCGACACATCTGATAGCCAAACCATGTTAGGTGTCTTTACCCGTGCCCGAGCTGCACGTGAACATTTCAGTAAAATGCTCAGTGGCACTGCCTATTCACAAAAGCTTAATAATGAAGATGTAACCTTCCACGTCCGTTCGGGAGGCGCAATCAAAGGCACTATAAAAGTGCCGGGTGATAAGTCCATCTCACATCGGGCGGTAATGTTGGGAGCCCTAGCTAATGGGGTGACCAATATCCATGGCTTTTTGGAAAGTGAAGACAGTTTGGCAACACTGCAAGCCTTCCGCGATATGGGCGTTGTGATTGAAGGACCGCATCAAGGGCGAGTAAAAATCTATGGTGTTGGTTTACATGGTTTATGCAAACCACCGGGACCTTTGTACTTAGGTAATTCGGGCACCAGTATGCGTCTACTCTGTGGATTGCTCGCGGGGCAAAGCTTTGATGTCACGCTATTAGGTGATCAATCGCTGACAGCACGGCCCATGGAGCGCATTGCGCAGCCGTTACGTCAAATGGGCGCAGAGATTACAACCTCTGAAGCAGACGGCGCACCGATTAGTATTAAAGGTGGTAAGCCGCTAAACGCGATCCATTACACTATGCCGGTCGCCAGTGGTCAGGTTAAATCAGGGCTATTGTTGGCGGGCTTGTATGCCAAAGGTGAAATGCAGCTAACTCAACCGGCTGTATCAAGAGATCATACTGAGCGGATGCTGAGAAATTTCGGTGTTGCTATAAAAACACAGGCAGAAGTGATTCAGATGCAATCTGGGCAGGTCTTAACCGCGAGCGATATTGAGATTCCGGCAGATCTATCCTCTGCTGCATTTTTCTTAGTGGCAGCGGCCATTAACCCAGAATCAGACCTGATCATTGAGCAGGTGGGCGTTAACCCAACGCGAGCGGCTGTCATCGAGATACTCCAACTGATGGGCGCCAATATTCAGTTAGAAAATAAAACAGAACTCTGCGGAGAGCCGATAGCCGACCTGCATATTCGTTATGCGCCTTTAAAAGGTGTCACGATCCCGACCGAGTTAGTGTCGATCGCAATGGATGAGTTTCCCGCCATTTTTGTAGCGGCCGCCTGTGCACAGGGTACAACACTGATTAGCGGCGCGAGTGAATTACGCTATAAAGAAAGTGACCGTATCGCAGCCATGGTGCAAGGGTTGGGTCGCATGGGCGCAGTCATCAGTGTTGAAGGTGACGAGATTAAAATACAAGGTGGCGCACTCAAAGGCGCGCAATTAAACAGCTTTGCAGACCACCGAATCGCTATGGCATTGGCTATAGCCGGGAGCGTAGCGCAAGGTGAAGTGGTTTTAGATGGATGTAGCAGTGTGGCGACGTCGTTTCCCGATTTTATAGAAGTTGCACAAAAAGCAGGTGTAAGGATTCATAAGGAGTAAGAATGATGTCACATCTTACAACAGGAGTACCCGTCATAGCGGTAGATGGCCCCAGCGGATCAGGCAAGGGCACTATCTGTCGATTATTGGCTGAAAAACTAGGTTGGAAGTTATTAGATAGTGGTGCCTTATATCGTTTAACCGCATTGGCAGCAGCGCATCATGGCGTAGCAATGACAGACCAAGAGGCTTTAGTCGTATTGGCCGCTCACTTAGATGTGCGATTTAATATCAAAGGTGACAAAAAAGAGATTCAGATCATCTTAGAAGGTGAAGAGGTCACCCAAGCGATTCGAACAGAAGCGGTCGGCAATGATGCCTCAAAAGTAGCGGCAATATCAGATGTTCGAGAGGCATTATTAGAGCGCCAGCGCGCATTTGCAGAAGCGCCAGGACTGATCGCAGATGGTCGAGATATGGGCACAGTTGTGTTTCCAAATGCCCCTTTAAAAATATATTTAGATGCTAGCGTAGAAGAACGTACAAACCGACGTTATAACCAGTTGATTAATAAGGGACTGAGTGCTAGCCTTGAAAACATACTAGCAGACTTGCAAGAGCGTGACGCGCGTGATATGAACAGAAGCGTCGCACCTTTAAAGCCAGCGGATGATGCAATAATACTGGACTCAACCAGTATGACAATAGAAGCGGTCCTTGGTGCAGTACTCGAAGAAGCGAGGCACCGAGGCTTGCGATAATAAAGCAATACGTATTGCGAGGATGGTTGGATTATGAGCGAGAGTTTTGCTGATCTCTTCGAAGAGAGTCTGCAAGAATTGGATATGGCACCCGGTTCTATCGTAACCGGCGTTGTTGTAGCGATTGAAAATGATTTTGTCATTGTCAACGCAGGCCTTAAATCAGAAGGTGTCATTCCTGTTGAACAATTCAAAGACGAAGATGGAAAACTATCTGTTGCCGTCGGCGATGAAGTCAAAGTTGCACTAGAAAGTGTTGAAGATGGGTACGGATCAACCCAGCTCTCTCGTGAAAAAGCAAAACGCGCAGAAGCTTGGATTGTATTGGAACAGGCTTTTGAAAAAGGCGAAATCATCAAAGGTGAAATCACCGGAAAAGTCCGTGGTGGTTTTACTGTAACACTCGACAGTGTACAAGCATTCTTACCAGGCTCCCTCCTGGATATTCGTCCGCTACGTGATAGCGCACATCTAGAAGGTAAAGAACTAGAGTTCAAACTGGTTAAACTGGATATCAAGCGAAACAACATCGTTGTTTCTCGTCGTGCCGTGCTAGAAGAGTTATACAGCGCAGATCGCGATAAACTGCTAGAAACCCTTGAAGAGGGTGCGGTTGTTAAAGGTATCGTTAAAAACATTACCGACTACGGTGCGTTTATCGATCTTGGCGGTGTTGATGGCTTACTCCACATCACAGATATCGCGTGGAAGCGTGTTAAGCATCCTAGCGAAATTCTCACCGTGGGCGATGAAATCGACGTTAAAATACTTAAGTTTGATCGCGAACGTAGTCGTGTATCTCTTGGTATTAAACAGTTGGCTGCGGATCCATGGGATCAGAGCGTCGACAAGTTTGCCGTAGGCACTAAGACTAAAGCGCGTGTGACTAACCTGACAGACTACGGTTGTTTCGCACAGATCGCTGATGGCGTTGAAGGCTTAATCCACGTATCAGAAATGGACTGGACCAATAAAAACGTTCACCCATCGAAAGTGGTTCAAGTCGGACAAGAGATCGAAGTTATGATCCTTGATATCGACCGTGATCGTCGCCGTATCTCTCTGGGTATGAAGCAGTGTCAACAAAACCCATGGGATGCGTTTGCGGCTAAATACCACAAAGGCGATAAGATGGTTGGTAAGATCAAATCGATCACTGACTTCGGTATTTTCGTTGGTTTAGATGGCAACATCGACGGTCTGGTTCACTTAACGGATATTTCTTGGGACATCCCAGGTGAAGAAGCCGTTAAACAGTTCCGTAAAGGCGATGAAGTTGAAGCGGTTATCACATCGATTGATATCGAACGTGAGCGTATCGCACTCAGTATCAAACAGCTATCAGCGGATCCATTTGGTGACTATGCAACATCTCACACCAAGGGACAGTTGGTTAAAGGTAGCGTAACAGCGGTAGACAGCCGTCAGGCAACAATTGAGTTAGCTGACGGTGTAGAAGGTACATTGCGTGTCGCGGATGCTTCGCGTGATCGTATCGATGACCTCACCACCCACCTTAAAGTCGGTGATGCTGTAGAAGCGGTTATTACTCAAGTTGATACCAAAAACCGCGTAATCGCGTTGTCTGTTAAGCAAATGGAAGTGCAGCAAGAAAAAGCAGCGTTGCAGTCCGTTCAGCAGCAAACAGTTGAAACCGCTGGTCCAACGACTATCGGCGATCTGATAAAGCAGCAGATGAGCAAAAAAGACTCGTGATTCACACAAAAGGCGCCCATTTAGGCGCCTTTTTGTTTCACGGAATGATGCAAGTTATAGTGGCTGTAACTGTGGAGAAGGTATAATGACAAAATCAGAATTAATAGAACATCTGATTGATCGGCATCCTGAGCTATCTGTCAAAGATGTAGAACTTGCCGTAAAAGCGATGCTAGATCATATGACAGAGGCACTCTCAAATGGCGACCGAATTGAGATTCGCGGTTTTGGAAGTTTTTCTCTCCACTTTCGAGCCCCGCGTGTAGGTCGTAATCCGAAAACGGGTGATTCTGTTAAGTTAACGGCAAAATATGTTCCTCATTTCAAACCTGGTAAAGAGTTACGCGAACAGGTGAATGACAGTATTCAAAATCAATACTGATCTCTATTCACACTCGGAGGTTTTATAGTGCGTTGGTTAAAAATGTTTTTAGTACTCATACTCTCAGCCGTTATTCTGGTGGTTGGTATTATGTTTACTATCCATAATACAGAGAAGGTAGCGATCGACTTTGTATTCTTCACTTTGCCTCAAGCATCACTCTCACTTTGGTTAATAGCCGCTTTTGTCACAGGTGGATTGGCAGGTTTTGGTTTAAGTAGCCTTGCTGTACTTAGCCTAAAGACACGCTTAATGAGCAGTCGACGTAAAATGACGGCAGTCACTAAAGAACTCGATACAATCAGGACGGCATCCTTAAAAGACCCTGCTTAAAGCATGCTTGATATCTGGTTTGTAATACCGCTGTTTATAGCTATTGGCATAGGTTGGTTACTGGGTCGAGTTAGCAAGCAAGCAGTGCCAAAGACTTCGACTCAGCAAAGCCTGAGTCGAGACTATTTCATCGGACTAGATCAACTGCTCAATGAGCAAACCGATGAAGCGATCGAAAGTTTTATTCGCGCACTCGAAATCAATAGTGAAACCATTCCAGCACATTTAGCCTTAGCTAAACTATTCCGGCGAAAAGGTGATGTACAGCGTGCCGTGGCGATCCACCAAAATCTACTGGCACGTCCAGAGCTAAACAGAGCCGACTCGCTCCGTATTCAAATGGCGTTAGCGCATGACTATGACGCACTCGGCTTGCTTGATAGAACAGAGAATCTGCTCAAAGATATCATTCGCCAAAACCCAAGCGAGCCAACCTATACCAAATCGATTAAGCTCCTGACGAAACTCTATGAAAAAGAGGGTGAGTGGGCGCTTGCACTTGATACAGCTGCCAAGTTAAGCCCCGAAACGCGCAAGTCGATTCTTAATGAATGTGCCCATTACTCTTGCCAACTGGCCGAAGTTTCAATCAAAAAACAGGGCTACAAAGAGGGGCAAGACTACCTTAAACGTGCGCTTAATTTTGCCCCTAACTGTGTTCGTGCCTCTATCTTATTAGCAAAAATATCGATTGCCCAAGAGCAATGGCGCTCCGCAGTTAAGTATCTACGCCAAGTCTCGCAGCAGGATCCCCTGTTTGTATCGGAAACGATTAAAGACTTAAAGGTCTGCTACAAGCGCATCAATAATCCTCAAGAGTATGAACAACTCTTACGCAGCTATTTAAAATCAGCACCTTCAGCCACAGTAATTCTTGCTCTCGCAGATTTAATCAAGCAGGATCGGGGAGTCTACGCCGCTGGCGTCTTTATCACCGACGAGCTCAAATATCGGCCATCCGTTAAAGGCTTTAATAAGCTGATAGATATGCACATACAGCACGGCAGCGAAAATGCGCGTGAAAGCTTAAAAAGTTTACGTACCTTAACCGGTACGCTGGAAGTGAGTAAGCCGCTTTATCGCTGTTCCCACTGCGGCTTTTCGGGCAAAATACTCAGCTGGCAATGCCCTTCTTGCAAGCGTTGGGGAACCACCAAGCCAATTCAGGGTTTAGAGGGTGAGTGAGTAACGCGCCAAACACGCCACTTTGCACAGATTAAGAGAAGAGAGAACAACGAGTGAACTTAGATAAAAAACGCATCATCGTCGCATTAGATTATCCCACCACAGAGCAAGCACTGCTGATGGCCGAGCAGTTAGATCCTGCCCGTTGCCGTTTGAAAGTAGGTAAAGAGCTCTTTACGCGTGGCGGTCCTGCGATTGTTGAAGCCCTGCAAGCTAAAGGCTTCGAAGTGTTTCTTGATCTTAAGTTTCACGATATTCCTAACACGACAGCTAAAGCGGTGCGTGCAGCAGGTGAGTTAGGTGTTTGGATGGTTAACGTCCATGCGTGCGGTGGACGTCGAATGATGGAGATGGCGCGTAATGAGTTATCTCAAGTAAAAGACAACCAAACTTTGCTGATCGCTGTAACAGTGCTCACCAGTATGGAACGTGAAGATCTTCGCGAAGTCGGATTGGATATCGAACCGCTCGCGCATGTGAAGCGTTTAGCCGCACTGACAGAGTCCTGTGGATTAGATGGCGTGGTGTGTTCTGCACAAGAAGTGACACCGCTGCGAGAGATCATCTCCAGTAATTTTAGTCTTGTTACTCCGGGCATTCGACCTGCCGACAGCGCCGCCGGTGATCAACGTCGTATCATGACGCCAGCCGAAGCACTGCAAGCAGGCAGTACTTATCTTGTGATAGGCCGACCTATTACACAAGCCGCGAATCCGCTGACGGCACTTGAAGCGATAGAGAAAGAGATCGCACCTTTTATCTAGTTTGGCCTATCTAATTTGGTCTATCTAGCTTAGCCGCTCCCAAACGCTCTACTAAAGAATAAAGTAGAGCGTAACGGGAATGATCAGCAGGCTAAACATATTCCCAAGCAGCACAATAGACGCCACTTGATGCGGCTCCTGTTGATAGCGCTCCGATACCATATAGTTCAAAACAGCTGGCGGTAGCGCAGCAAACAGCGCTAAATAAGTGAATTGAATAGGTTCAAGCTGCAATACCATTTGTAACGGGAAGGCGATCGCTAAACCACTCAATGGACATAAAATAGCTCCCCACACGCCGATTTTCCAATGAGTTAAATCGACACTCGTCATCCGAACCCCGAGTGCAAATAGCATCAAAGGAATCGAAATCTGGCCGAGCATATCAATCGCGGTTCTCAGACCCGTAGGCAAAGCTAAATCAAACGTACTCCAAACCAAACCTGCGATCGTGGCAACGATCATCGGCATTTTGAGTACATTGATAGGATTGGTTTTGTGATCAAGAATATAAAGACCCACGGTAAAGTGG
>DAIRSP010000056.1:0-15142 GCA_036804365.1 Neptunomonas sp.
GTGGATATACAGAGATAGTGGCGAAGATTTGTCTGCCGTAGTTTGACCAGTAGTCACCAGGTCTGTTTCAGACAGCGATGCATCGAACTGAATGGCAGTTGGATAGGAAGTATAGCGAGGGCCAGACAGGTCGTAGCGTTTAATGAGATCGAGATCCCATGTAATGGTGTTGTCTTGGTTCACTATGCTTTCCTCGTTAAATTGAAGCGTTGCAGTATAAGGTATTAAAGGGAAGGTTAATTTGATGCGAATCAATGACCTAGTAATGCTTTGAAGGGGAGGGTGTAAATCCCAAGCAATATGATCACTAATCCTGAAATCTGTTGAGTTGTTCTATTCTTTAATATCTGACTAACCTGCTTAGCCATAAGCCCAGTGGTGAGCATTGCGGGCAAGGTACCCAAGCCGAACATCATCATCAGTAGCGCACTTTGTAAGTTGTTTTGAGCGGCTGAAGACCAAATAAGCGTGCTGTAGATCAATCCACATGGAAGCCAGCCCCAAAAAAAACCAAGAAGAATTGCTTGAGGTAGCGACTTAACAGGGAGCAGCTTACTGGCCGTAGGGCGTATCAGTGACCAAAGACGGTTGCCGATCGATTCTATTTTAGTTAGCCCTTTCCACCATTGAGCTACATATAGCCCCATGAGTATTAGCATCACAGCTGCAAAAGTCCGTAAAAGAATAGTTAAAAAAGCGTCTTTTAAAAGTACGCCAATCGAGCCAACCAATAACCCTGCCAGACTATAACTAAAGATACGTCCTAGATTGTAGCCCAAGAGGTGTAAGCCTCGCGTCTGCGAGGAGCCCATACCTATGGTGGCGGCAATTCCGCCACACATTCCGAGGCAATGGGCACTGCCTAACAAACCCAATAAAAACGCAGTGGAATAGGAGAGAGAATCAATCACGGTCGAAGGGTTTGTTAGTTTGCTTTGCGTCGTCAGGAATTAAAGCCTCATCGTCATCATATAAAATGCTGTGCGCAGGAGACTCTAAATCATCATACTGACCATTGTTTACATTCCAAAAGAATGCCCAGACTGCAAAACTCACGAGAATGATGGCGATGGGTATGAGTAAAAAAATAATTTCCATGGGGCAGGTCCAGAAAGTGAAGTCGCTATTTTACATGTTTTTTGCGAGTTAATTTAGTCAAGCGTAACGCGTTACCCACCACAACTAAAGAACTGGCAGACATTCCAATAGCGGCCATATAAGGCGCGATGAAACCAAGTGAGGCCAGTGGTAAAGCGATAATGTTATAAAGGAGCGACCAAGCAAGGTTTTGCTTGATAATGGCTTGGGTCTTTCTAGAAAGTAACACAGCTTCAACCAAGCGAATTAACTCGCTACTCATCAAGACAGCATCAGCATTGGTTTTAGCTAAATCGGTAGCACTTCCCATCGCAATGGAGGTCTGTGCACCGGCTAGTACAGGAATATCATTGATTCCATCGCCCACCATGATCACTTTGGCACCAGAACTTTGGAGCTTTTGGATATATCTCAATTTATCTTGCGGCGATACATTTGAGGCAAAATTCTGAATATTAAGGGCACCGGCTACTTCCTTAACAGCGCTGGAGTTATCGCCTGTTAACATATGGATGTTAAAGCCTAGATAGCGTAAAAGTTTTAGCGTTTGTTGCGTATCTTTGCGCAATTGATCATTTAAGCAAAACCATGCTAGCGGTTGTTCTTCATCACAGAGCAACAACCACTGTCCATTTTGATCAGGTGCATCATTGTAGCTTAGTTCTTGATGGCAAAGTGCTGACGCGTATTCAGGTTTGCCGATACGGTAGATGCGACCTTGCATTTCGCCCTGAATACCTAGGCCTACTTCATTATTAATCGAATCTGCATTGACCGTTTGGAATTTCCTAAAGGCTTTGGCAATAGGATGTTCGGAGTGAGCTTCTAAACCTGCGGCAATCTCTAAAACGCGCTCAGCAGAAAAGGTTGAGAGAGTTACTGTCGATTTAAGTGAAAGGTTACCCTCAGTTAATGTGCCGGTTTTATCGAATACTATATGAGTAGCAGTTGCTAGACTTTCTAAAACGTGACCTCGAGTAATCAAGAAACCTTCTTGTCTCAATGTTCCTGTCGCGGCAGTCAGTGCTGTCGGTGTCGCAAGTGATAGAGCACAAGGGCACGTGACCACTAATACGGATAGCGTAATCCAAAAGGCATTAGAGGGTTCGATGTAGTACCAAGCAGCACTAACAACAACAGAGGTTATCAGCACGCAAGCGACAAAATAGCTTGCGACTGTGTCAGCTACTTTAGCAACTTTTGGTTTTTCTTCTTGGGCTCTATCTAGTAGACGAACTATAGCTGAGAGTTTTGAATCAGCGCCGGTTTCTGTTACACGCACTTTAATAGGGTTTTCGACGTTAATGGTACCACCAACAATATTATCGCCAGGTTTACAGCTGATGGGCAGATATTCTCCGGTCAGCGCTGATTCATCTACTGAAGAAAAACCATGCGTTATGATGCCGTCTGCAGGAATAGTGTGGCCGGGCTTAACAAGTACAATATCGTCTTTATTGAGTTCGGTGGCGGGAATAAGCGTTTCAAAGCCATCCTCGCTGACTCTTAGCGCGCTTGCGGGTATTAGGTTAAGTAGGGCATTGCCTGCTCGGCCTGTTCTGTGGCGCGCTTGCATCTCTAAATGGCGGCCAATTAACAGGAAGAAGGTAAACATAGTGACAGAGTCGAAATAAACATCGCCTGTATGTGTAATGGTTGCCCATACACTCGCTAAATAGGCCCCACCAATCGCTAGAGAGACTGGAACATCCATACTTAAGTGCCGCGTGCGTAGATCTCGAAGTGCAGCAACAAAAAATGGTTTTGCTGAGTAAGCAACAACGGGTGTTGCTATGATCAAGCTAGTCCAGCGGATAAAGTATTCTACAGCAAGGTCAATGCCTTGAAGCGCTCCCGCATAGAGTGCCATAGCCATCATCATAGCTTGCATCATGCCTAGGCCTGCGATACCTAAGCGCCTAATCGATCTCTTTTTTTCCAACTCTAGGAGTTGCTCTTCCTTATTGGGGTGATAAGGATGCCCCTGATAACCTATCTTATAGATGGCCGCCATGATTTGGCTGAGCTGGATTTTATCATCGTGCCAACGGATTCGGGCGCGATGGTTGGTCATGTTAACAGTGGCTTGAACAACTCCCGATTGTTTAACAATATGGTGCTCAAGCAACCAGATACAGGCAGCACAGGTAATTCCTTCGATCATTAATGTTGCTTCGCGTGTAGCGTGATCGATCGAAATTACGAACTCTTTTTGTATCGATGGATTATCGTACAGCTTAAGCTCATCTTGCACAGACGAAGGTAACTCAGTACCCGTCAGTTCTGGTAGTAAGTTAGGTTCAGCTTGACGATGTTTGTAGTAGTGCTCTAAACCGCTGGATACAATGGTTTCGGCAACCGCTTTGCAGCCTGGGCAGCACATAGGCTGCTCCTTACCGCGGATGGTAGCCGTAAAATGCGTGCCCGTTGGCACATCTAAGCCACAATGAAAACAATTTTGTTTGTCATTGGGTAAATCCAGGGTACTACTCATTTCGTTGAACCTTAACGGTTAGGCTGCATCAATACAGAATACTGCTCGTAGGGTGGCTGGATTTCTTGATGAAGACTCCAACTTTTATCCGGAGGGCTTAAAAATAGGTAGCGTTTTCCAGAAAGATGCCCTACCAATGATCCTGTATAGAGCTGCTGTGCACCTACTGCTTTTAAAAGAATGGTTTGATCGTATTTTTGATGAGTAGGGTGAACGATTTCTAATGTAAGCGTGTCTGGAACGGGTTCCAGTGAGCCATTGAGTTTTAACATGATATCACCCGTTACAGAGTCGAGCTTAACGTCGGCTGTTATACTCTGGGCAATAGCGTTCTGGTTTTTTTCCGAATTAATCTCATAGCCTCGAGCAAGACGGTAGTAATCATCCTTAACAACGCCATCCATTGTGGTGATTGCTAGATAGAGAAATGTAAAACCGTAAATAAATACAGCTATTAGCGGGGTTAAAATAAACCAAAGCCAAGGTTGTTTGTACCAAGGTGCAACTGCTCGTATATCATCAATCATATTTTTAGCTTTCATAAAAATAGCTGCTCACTTTTCAGGGAGCAGCTATTTTACCTAAATTAACGCACCGGTCGACTAGTGTCTTGGTGCAGGTCCAATAAATCGGCTTTCTTCAGTAATCGATATGCCTTCGTTATCGATTGCTTGAACCGTAATTTCAATATCATAGGTTGGTTTGCTTAAATTAGCAGGATCCATATGGATACTGATAGGGTAGTCAAGGAGTTCACCCGCTTTGATTTTGACCACAGGATCAGTGATGAGTTTCATACCATCGAGTCCTGTAATACTAATTTTGTAGGTGTGATCCACTTGCTCTTTATTTGCTAATTTCAGCTTGTAGACGTTTTCGATCATTCCATTGGAGGCTTCATTATAGAGCTGGCCTCGATCGCGAAGAATATCAACCTCAAGAGGGATTCGACTCCAAATAGTGTAACTAAACGCAATAAACATAGCGATTAGCACAACGAAGTAGCCTATAAGTCTTGGTCGTAAAATGTGTGTCGTATTGCCATTGAGCTGATGTTCAGTCGTATAGCGTACTAGTCCACGCTCATAGCCCATTCTATCCATGATATCGTCACAGGCATCAACGCAAGCACCACAAGCCACACACTCATACTGCAATCCATCACGAATATCGATGCCAACTGGGCAGACGTGTACACAGTTACCGCAATCAATACAGTCACCTAAACCTTCGGCTTTGTAGTCGCTTGATTTTTTACGTGAACCGCGGCTTTCTCCTCGTTTCTCATCGTAAGAGATTACCAGAGTGTCTTGGTCAAACATGACGCTTTGGAAGCGGGCATAAGGACACATATAAATACAGACTTGCTCTCGTAGCCAACCAGCGTTCGCGTAAGTAGCAACAGAAATAAAGCCAATCCACCATGTTTCCCATGGCCCTAAGGAAAAGGATGCTACATCGCCTACTAGCTCGCGAATAGGTGAGAAGTAACCCACAAATGCGATAGCAGAAGTAATAGCGATTAATAACCATAGTGTGTGCTTGATGAGTTTTTTCCGAAACTTAGTAGCATCCCAGTCCGCTTTGTCGAGCTTCATGCGTTGGTTTCTATCACCTTCAGCAATCCGTTCCGCCCAAATAAACAACCAAGTCCAAACGAACTGTGGGCAAGCATAACCGCACCATAAGCGACCAGCGAAAACCGTAACGAAGAATAGGGTAAAGGCTAGGATAATAAGCAGCCAAGATAGCAGCATGAAGTCTTGTGGCCAAAACGTCATACCGAATACATGAAACTGTCTGTTAGGTAGATCGAATAATACCGCTTGATGACCATCCCATTGAAGCCAGGAGAAGCCATAAAACATGATTAACATTATCGCCCCGGAGATAATGCGGAAATTTTTAAAGAGGCCTTTGTAAAATTTAACGTAGATATGTTCACGTTTTGCGTATAAATCGAAGGTTTCTTTATCGCCTTTTTTAGGCGGTGTTACATCTTTTACGGGTATCTGGTTCATGCCTGTGCTCGCAAGCTGAATTGATGGGTGTTAGCTAATTTGTCACTGTATCCATTAGATAGTTTGAATATTATAATGGTTAAAGAAAAAAAAAGGCGATATGAGTTGCTTCATATCGCCTTTTTTGTTGACAGCTGTCAATTACTTATTAGACAAACTATAAACATATGCAGAAATTAACTGAATTTTTTCTTGGCTCAGTAGGTCTTTATGCGCTGGCATTACACCGTTACGGCCAGTACGGATAGTGTGAGCAACTTCTTCGAAGCTACCACCGTAAAGCCATACATTGTCAGTAAGGTTGGGAGCACCTAAAGCGTGCATACCTTTACCATCAGCCCCGTGACATGCAGTGCATAGCGCTTGGAATTGTGTTTGACCACGAGCAGCTGCTTCAGCATCTGCTTCCTTGCCACTAAGCGTTAGAACGTAGCTAGAAACATCGCGTACACCTTCTTCACCTAAAACTGCACCCCAAGCTGGCATTGCACCTTGACGACCGTTGGTGATGGTTTGAACGATTGCTGCTGGCTGGCCACCGTAAAGCCAATCGCCATCAGTCAGATTAGGGAAGCCATGCGCACCTGTTGCAGCTGTACCGTGACAAACTGAACAGTTGTTAGCGAACATGCGCTGACCCATTTTAAGGCCGGCAGCATTCTCTGACTTCTGAAGGTCTTCAATAGAAAGAGCCGCGTATTTGCCGAAAACTGGCTTATACACTTCTTCGGCGTGAGCCATCTCTTCTTCCCACTGACCTGCAGACGTCCAGCCTAATAGGCCTTTAAAGTTACCAAGACCTGGGTACAGGGCTAGGTATACTAAGCCGAATATAACGGTTGCCAGGAACATCTGGAACCACCACTTTGGAAGTGGGTTGTCATATTCTGCAATGCCATCAAACTCATGACCGAGAGTTTGATCAGTTTCTTCTTTGAAAGTTTCGCTTTTACGTGTTTGTAAAAGCAACCATGTGCAGCCAAGAATAACTGCGAGGGTAATAACTGTTACCCATGCGCTCCAAAAAGCACTCATTTTTCCATTCTCCTGTTCTGGGTCGACTCTTCTGGCGTGCTCTGTTCGTCATCAGCAAATGGAAGCTGAGACGCATCATCAAATCGTTTTTTGTTACCAGGGAGTAAAACCCAGATAAACAATCCTACGAAGGTGATGAGCATAATCACCGGAATGAATGGACCGTAAACATCGTAACTCACTTGTTATTACCGCTTGTTATTGTAAACAGAGTGGGTTTTACCCAGCGCTTGTAAATATGTAACCAATGCATCGATTTCATATTTACCGGCTACGTCATCCTGAGCACTAGCGATTTGATCGTCAGTGTACGGAACGCCAAGCTTGCGCATCGTTTCCATTTTTGCAGCGGTGTCTGCACCAGTCAGTTTGTTCTCGAACAGCCATGGGTATGAAGGCATTTTTGACTCAGGTACAACATCACGAGGGTTGTACAAGTGAGCACGTTGCCAGTCATCAGAATAGCGTCCGCCAACACGAGCTAAGTCAGGACCTGTACGTTTAGAGCCCCATAAGAATGGGTGTTCCCAAACGTGCTCGTTTGCAGTTGAGAAGTGGCCGTAGCGCTCTGTTTCTGCACGGAATGGACGAATCATCTGAGTGTGACATACGTGGCAGCCTTCACGGATGTAGATGTCACGACCTTCAAGCTCTACAGCATTATAAGTGCGTAGACCTTCGATTGGCTTCGTTGTTTGTGCTTGGAAGAATAGAGGTACGATTTCTGCCAATCCACCACCGCTGATAACGATGATGATTAACAGGATCATTAGGCCGATATTCTTTTCAATCGTTTCATGCTTGATCATTATTTCGCTCCTTACCAGCCTTAAGCAACCTGCGCAGTAGCTGTTGCTACTGGGGCATTGCTGTTCTTACGAACAGTTTGCCAAGTGTTGAAAGCCATTAGAAGCATGCCCACTACCCAGAACATACCGCCTAACCAGCGAACGAAGTAACCTGGGTGAGATGCTTCTAGTGCTTCAACAAAGCTGTACGTCAACGTACCGTCTTCGTTTACCGCACGCCACATCAAGCCCTGTAGAATACCGTTTACCCACATCGCACAGATGTAAAGTACAGTACCAACAGTTGCTAACCAGAAGTGAGTATTGATCAAACCAACGCTCCACATTTGAGCTTTACCAAATAGTTTTGGCAGCATGTGGTAAGTTGCACCGATAGAGATCATCGCAACCCAGCCAAGAGCACCAGCGTGTACGTGACCAACAGTCCAGTCAGTGTTGTGAGATAGTGCGTTTACAGTTTTGATAGACATCATCGGGCCTTCGAAGGTAGACATACCGTAGAAAGACAGAGATACAACCAAGAAACGTAAAACTGGGTCTGTGCGAAGTTTGTGCCACGCGCCAGAAAGAGTCATCATACCGTTGATCATACCACCCCAAGATGGAGCAAGTAGAATCAGGGACATAACCATCGCTACTGACTGAGTCCAGTCTGGAAGAGCAGAGTAGTGCAAGTGGTGTCCGCCTGCCCACATGTAGGTCGCAATCAGCGCCCAGAAGTGAACAATAGATAGACGGTAAGAGTAGATTGGGCGTTCAGCTTGCTTAGGTACGAAGTAGTACATCATGCCTAGGAAGCCCGCTGTTAGGAAGAAACCTACAGCGTTATGTCCGTACCACCATTGAACCATCGCATCGACAGCGCCTGGATACACAGAGTATGACTTAAATAGGCTAACAGGCATCGCTACGCTGTTCACAATGTGAAGTACAGCAACAGTAATGATGAATGCCATGTAGAACCAGTTACCCACATAAATGTGAGAAGTTTTACGGTTCTTAACCGTACCTAAGAAAACGATTGCGTAGGATACCCACACGATAGCGATCAATAGGTCGATTGGCCATTCAAGTTCAGCGTATTCTTTAGCAGAAGTCAGACCTAAAGGTAGGGTGATCGCTGCTGAAAGAATGACTAGCTGCCATCCCCAGAAAGTGAATGCTGCCAAACCGTCTGAGAATAGACGCGTCTGACATGTACGTTGTACTACATAGTAAGATGTAGCAAAAAGTGCAGAACCACCGAATGCGAAAATTACCGCATTGGTGTGTAACGGACGAATACGTCCGTAAGTTAGCCATGGAGTATCAAAGTTTAACGCCGGCCATACCAGCTGGGCGGCAATTAAGACGCCAACTGTCATGCCGACGATGCCCCAAATCACCGTCATAATGGCGAACTGGCGCACAACTTTGTAGTTATAAGTTGGGTGTTCAGTTGCAGTGCTCATGTCAGGCTCTCATCAAAAAGCTTGGTTTTAAAGTAGAGTTCCACAGGCAATTATCTTGGAATGTCCCTGTGTTTTCAACGAGGTTGATGCGTTGAGTGCGGCGCATTGTCGCACATATGGCAGGCGAAATATATTGAATATAAATATTAAATAAACCAAGGTTATTTTTGTAAGTTGTTGATATATAATTAAAAATAAAATAAATTTTTAACTATATATCTTAAGCACGTGCTCTTTTTATAGAGGTATGTTCTTTAGCTCTGCTACTTTAGGCGTGGTTTTTGGAGGGTTATAACATTCATTTGCTTGATCTGAATCAAGCTAAAAATTTCATTTAGTACGCATTTTTTTGAAAAAGGCACTGATTTGAACAGTTTAATTGATGGAAATGCTCGTAAAGCACGTGTTTTTTTAGCACATGGCGCTGGAGCGGGGATGAATAATTGGTTTATTGAAGAGCTCGCCACCTGTTTAGCTAGCGAAATGATAGAGATCGTTCGTTTTAACTTTCCCTATATGCAAAAAATGGAAGAGACGGGTAAAAGAAGACCCCCTGATACTATGAGTAAGTTGAAACAAGCTTATCTTGATATTATTACTCAATACGATGATGGGTTGCCGTGCTTTCTGTTGGGGAAGTCTATGGGAGGGCGAGTAGCAACCATGCTGGTCGATAAATCTACTGCGTTAGCCTGCTTTGTTGTAGGCTACCCGTTTCATCCTGTCGGCCAACCCGATAGGCTCCGTATAGAACATTTAGGATCGATTAGAAAGCCAATTTGGATTTATCAAGGCACCCGTGACAAATTAGGGTTTAAAACAGAGGTTGCAGACTATCCACTCGACGAAAAAGTAAATGTGGTCTGGTTTGAAGATGGCGATCATGACCTAAAGCCAAGAAGGGCCTCAGGTCATACGCAATCGGAATATATAGCAAAGGTGACGTTACTCATTAGCGAAAAGATTGATTCTCTTTTACAAGTTAGTGCTCCCAAACGGTGATTTTCTCTTCATGCTCTAGCATGGGGGTTATTTGCTCCATCATATCCTTACGCGCCTCTGAGGCATGCCAGCGGTGCCAGTCTTGTAAGGTGCGGTAAGTAGCGATCACGACTCGGTGATTAGCGTCGTATACATTACTCAGGGCTTCACCTGATATAAATCCGCTCGCTTGCATCGCTAGTTGTAAAGTAGCTTTGGATGCTTTTTCATAATGTTCAAACAAGTCTTCGGCCACATAGCGCTCGATTATCACTTTAATCATTTTTTCGTCTCTTGTTGTTCTATTAAGTTAAGCATAATCTGAGTTTTATAATACTCAAGGCCAGACTTTAGTAACTGCTGCTTTCGTTACCCTCTTTTATTTGCGACAATAGCCGAGTTTTATAAGCGAGAAACAGTATGGCAGGTATTAAAGAGGATCATATCTTAAATGCCTCAGGTCTTTATTGTCCTGAGCCTGTTATGATGTTGCATAATAAAGTACGAGAAATAGATGCGGGTGACGTTTTGCTAATTATTGCAACGGATCCGTCAACCCAGCGTGATATACCGAAGTTTTGTGCTTTTCTTGGACATGACCTAATTAAACAGGTTAATGAAGAGGAAACATTCAGCTACTATATTCGCAAGGGTTCCTGAATAATGCAGGATATAGATGCCGCCGTTAATCATACGCTGCGGGTAGTTGAAGAGTGCGAACAGCTTCTAAGTGCTATAGAGCAAAAAGGCAGTTGTTCGAATACCAGTGTTATCGAGAGAAATGTTGTGACCGACGCAGTAACTTCAAACAGTAAAAGCAAAGCTAAAAACAAAGCAGCAAACCAAGCAGCATTGCAGCTATTAATGGAAACGTATCCTCTGGCTTTTGATCGTAACAACGTCAGACCGTTGAAAATTGGTATTCAGGATGATTTGATTGCAGACGAAAAGGTCGCAAAAAATAAGATCAAAAGAGCACTGGCTTCTTATGTGCGTGCGCCCCAATACTTTAGATCTATGACAGAAGGCGCTGCGCGTGTTAATTTGCAGGGCGAGCCTTCTGGTGAGGTGACTGCTGAAGAAGCGGAACATGCTAAAGTTAAGCTGAAAGAGTTTCATCAGCGTCGTCGCGAGTTACAACGTGAGCGCGAAAAGCAGCAGCGTGAACAAGAGAAGGCTGATCGAATTAATGACAAGTTAGAGCAGCTAATGACGCTTAATAAGCGCTAATCTTCTCATTTAGCTTGAAATTCTTTTAAAGTACCTTATATATAAGATATTCATTATATAAGGTGCTTTATGTCTGACTCTAAACTCATTACTTGTCCCTCATGCCTTACGCCTAATAAGGTGCCCTCGCTTAAATTAGTGGACGGACCTATTTGTGGTCGATGTAAGCATGCACTCTTTTCAGGTGCGCCTGTTGAACTAACGACTGAGCAGTTCGATAAGCTGATCCCCAATACTGAAATTCCTGTGGTTGTTGATTTTTGGGCTGCTTGGTGTGGTCCTTGTCAAATGATGGCGCCTGTTTTTGCACAAGCCGCATCTCAATTAGAACCGTCTTATCGCTTTGTTAAGATTAATACAGAGTCCGAGCCGCAATTAAGTGCTCGCTATGGGATTCGCAGTATTCCCTCGTTGCTCGTTTTTCACAAAGGGAAAGAGGTGGCGCGACAAGCCGGTGCCTTGGATGCAAACCGGCTGACCCGTTGGTTGAAGTCACTATCTTTATAGCGCGTGAGCCGACTCCAGAACGAGTCGGCCTATCAATGCGTTGTCCACATCAGGCTCTAGGTCTTTAGGCTGCCCCATTTTGCCTGTTGGTTTTGAAATCAACTTCCCATCTTCATACTCGGTGATATATTCCCCAGTACAGCTACGGCAATAGATGTAATCACCCGCATTCTGACCTTTGCGTATCACCAAGGTCGGGCCGCACATCACGCAGTCATGTAAGGGGATGCCTTCATCACTGTGGCCCACAATATGTCTTAATGTGTCGTGACGATTGAGTGAGATAAATTGTTCACCTAAGATGGGGTCAAACTGTCTGCCAAGATTATCTTGGATGATGTTCAGTGCTTTATCGATTTCCATTCCTTGTCGATAAGGTCTAGAGCTCGTCATGGCATCAAATGCATCACAAATACCTACGATGCGGGCATCTAACGGTACTTGGTTACCTTCTAGCCCTTGCGGATAACCTTTGCCATCGGGTGTCTCGTGATGAGATCGCACGGCTGCTTCGACTAGTTCAGCGAGAGGGTGGCCGGATAGCATCCGCCAGCCGACATCAGGATGTGTCTTAATAACAGCGTATTCATCATCGGTTAGGCGATCTTTTTTATTAAGGATTTGATCGGGTATTCCGACCTTGCCTAAATCATGCAAAAAGCCACCAAGAGATATTCTAGCTACCTCTCGATGAGAAAGCCCCATGTGAATTGAGAGTAATCTAGCTAGGCGAGAGACTCGCCATAGATGACCTCCGGTATAAGGATCACGTGCCTCTACAATCCATGCCATGACTAAAAGGCTGCGTAGCATCTCTTGATGGTGCTTACTAATATGGTTTTTCGTACCAAAGATAGCACCTGCTTTTGCTAGTAAACCCATAGAAAACTTCTCTCAATTAGCATGTTATTTATTAGACTAGTGCTTCAGGTTTGCCATGTAAGAAGCCTTGAGTACCATCAATATTGATAGATACAAGCTGGTCTACTTGGCTATCGCGTTCAACGCGTTCGGCATAAGCTTTAATGCCTAAACTATGTGCGGCTGCAATAAGGCTACTGACAAAGAACTTATCTTCGGCACTGTTATCAACATGTCGACTCAATGAGCCATCAATTTTGATGTAATCTGGTTGCACTGCGTAGAGATAGCTAAAGCCACTCGGGTGTACGCCAAAATTATCCACACCAAAGCCGACCTGATGTTTCTTTAAAATATCTCTAAAACGAACCACGTGCTCAACATCATTAAGTACGGCAGTTTCATTAATTTCGATATTAAGAAGCCCTTTTAACGATTGCTTAGAAAGCAGTTTGGCAACCCAAGCTTCGAAGTTTTCAGCATGTATAGCTTGTTGGCTTAAGTTAACTGTGAGCGCAGGCGTGTTAGGGTGTAGTTTTATATATTCTATAGCGCGCTCTAGAACCGCTTTATCAAGCGCTTCAATTAGCCCTAAATCTTTAACAACGTGAATGAACTCTAAAGCTGTACAAGGAATGTTGTCTCGGTTCAAAATACGAGCTAATAGCTCTCGTTGTAAAGGTATATCACCCTCTGATGAGACCACCTTTTGAAATTGTAAGAATACCTGCTTGTTATTGATCGCATTGGCAACGTGCTCCTGCCAAGAGCTTGATGTGATATGCGTTCCTGAAAATGCTTCCGGATAAAATATCTCTTTGTTCTCTTGCGTTGCTTGTCTAATCGCAACGCGCGCTTCTGAGAGTAGTTGTGCAGAAGATGTTTCTTCACTGCTTTGAGTGATAGCGAGGTGTATAGGGTGCTGTTCGTCAGCAATGGCATCGTAGATAGACGCTTGCGTCTTAATATTCTCACTTAAAAGACTGATCTCGCGTTTTAGTGTCTCTTCATCTGTTAATGGAATAAGAGCGATAAAGTCGGAGCCTGAAATACGGCCAATAATGTTTGGTTGATAGCGCATAGCCAGCTCAGATAGTTGCTTTCCTGCGTGTTTAAGGAAGTTGTTTGCCGTATCTTCACCGAGCTTTTCGTTTAGCATTTGTAAATTTGGGATATGCATATAAATACAGGTCCCTGGGCCGAACTCTTTACGGTAGTCTAACCAGTCACTCATTTGGGCGTGAGTAGAGCGTTGATTTGCTAGCCCTGTTAGTGAGTCCTGATAAGCCGCTCGTCGCAGGTCTTCAATATGTTTGGCCTGTTCATCAAACATCCTTTGCACGCGTCGCACCATCCGATTCATAGCTTCTACAACAAGCTTGAGTTCGCGGGTCTTGGGAATCTGAGTTTGTTCAACATACTTACGCTCGGACAATGCAGCCGCTTGCTCTTCGACACCCTTTAAAGGGCGAAGTATGTATCGAATAAGATAGCTGAGTGAGAAAACACAGATAAGCGAAAGTGAAATAAACCAGATAAGTGTTTTTTCTGCACCTATCCATAGTTGTTCGTAGGCATAACCTGCTCGGCTTTGTACCTTCACTACGCCGACTTTTCGCCATTGAAAACTAATTTCTCGTGCCATCGAGGGTGGAGTGATTTGCATCAAAGAGATAAACCATTTAGGTACAGATTCCGCAACGACTGGGGGTGTTGACGTACTAAATAAGTTAGCGCCTTCGGCTGTTACGACTTCAATTTTTTGATAAAAACCACTATCAAAAATTGCTTTAACGGTTGTTTCGATCGTTGCTTTATCTTCGCTAGCCATATAAGGCGCAAGATAAAGACCTAGGTGGGTTGCGGTATCCTGTCCATGTGATTCTAGCTGATTTAACAGCATCTCTTTTGAGCTGTCAGACATGATATAGATAGTGCCTGATACCAAGCCAATCAGCACTGCAAATACCGCGGCGATCAGTTGATTAAGTAAAGACATAACGCGCTCCCTGGCACCTATAATTAATTAACATTTACTTTGTTGTTTTCGAGTCTTGAGTTGAGTTGTACCCAAGGTCCAAGTCGGTCGGATGTACCGACTAACGTGGCACGGCGTCCTTTTTTCGACAACCAGAGGTTGTCCCCGTTAAAGCTATAAACGTGCAATAAATCGGGTCTTTGTGATGCCGGTTTAATTTGTGGAATCAGATTGTCCAATACGAGGGGTACTGAGTTGGGCGTTTCATAATATGTCAGCACCATGTGTGCTTGATTGTAATCAAGCGCTTTAACATAGGCGATGCTGAGCTTGCTAATATCGACACCTACTTCTCTAAGCGTGAAATATTTGGCGATCGAGAAATCCTCACAGTCACCCCCGTTACTGATTAAAAATTCTACAGGGGTTGCCCAGTAATCTTCTTGTTTCCAGTGCTTTATATCATCAATAAAACGAACGCGGTTGAAAAAGTCATTAACTTCAGTCAGCTTAGTTTTTTCGTCCAACCCCGTAATATTGTCCATCAAGTCTTGCCAAGCACTCACCCGCCTAGCGGCTTTATAACCGTACTCTTGGCCAAGTTGCTCTATATAGGCGGCGGTCAGGCGAACTCTGACCGCTCCGAGCAAAACGAATGATCGACAAAGGGATATCGT
>DAIRSP010000057.1:0-15103 GCA_036804365.1 Neptunomonas sp.
AGCCCCCTTCACTGATGCTCACGTCTCCCACGCTGAAGCTGGTTGTGTCGTTGTCGATATCTGGACCTGGGCCTGTGCCGTCATCCACGATGCTACCCACCGCTGTGCCGTCACCGATCGTGCCGCCTGCGGATGGGTTGCTTAAGCTCGCCGTGAAGGTCTCTGTGCCTTCGTAGATCGCGTCTTGTGTGGTCTGGACCGTGAACGTTTTGCTCACTTCGCCTGGGGCGAACGTTAAGGTGCCGCTCACGCCTGTGAAGTCATTCGCTTCGGCGTTGTCGCCCGCACCGATGCTGGTCGCAAAGTCGATCGTTTGATCCGCTTCCGCATCACCGGTACGCGTGACGGTGAAGGTCATTACGCCACCTTCGCTCACCGTCACATCGCCGATGCTGAAGCTGGTTGTGTCGTTGTCCAATATTGTTGCCACTGCTTGAGTTTTCAACACCTCCACAGAGGGGCTAGTTGTGGCGAGGTCAACTAAAAAAGTTTCATTAGGACCAAAAACGGCATCATCGACAATGGTTACATTTTTTGTTGCAGATAATGTACCAGCTTTGATTACACCTGTTCCCGTTATAGGAATATAGTCCTGACCTGCCGTTGCACTAGCATTTTCGGCAGTAGTAAATGTAAATGTAACATCTTGGTTTATCGCAAATGATAAAGTAACCGTAAAGGCCGCTGTGCCAGCATTTTCATAAACTGTGACATCAGAAATTGACAAGGATGGCTTAGGAATTACCAACAGGCCAGGCTCATAAGTAAGCGGGGTTAACTGATCATTTAAACCGATCGTCTCATAACCTGCAGCTGGATCCTGTTCACCCGCTGTACGACTGATCAATTCAAACGTATTACCTTCATCACCATCACCTGCCGCACCCGGCGTTCCGCCAGCAGCAGTAGCCTCAGCAACTTTAGTAGGGTCGGCACCTTGTAAGATTGCCTGCTGTAGAGCTTCGGCAGAAGCTAACTCATTATTAACAACCGCACTTTCTATTGGATAATCATTGGCTTCGGTGTATGTTTCCGCTGATACAAGCCAGCTTTGACCATCTGATAGCACAACGGACTCACCGTTATTCATCGCTATCTCTATCTTGGCATCTGCAGTGGTACGGATAACCTCATCGGCGAATACCTCATCGCCAAGTAAGAGCAATCTTTGCGTTCCATCTGGTTTGATTGCATAAACCTGACCTGACACAAAACTTACGGATCCAATAACCATAGCCATTTACAAATACCCCTTAAATTGGTCTTATCTCATTGCATCTAAACAATTTAGTACAAGATATTGAACTGTACTGTGGTACAGCTCCTAAATTTTCATGACTTAGATCATAAAAAAAGGCCGATACACTCAATGCATCAGCCTTTTTGATACGTTTGATAAATCTTTAAACTTTTATTTGTTGTAGACGCCTGTAAGCCTGCAAGACGGTTTGATGCATTTTAAACCCTTCTAACCCCAAACCATAAACAGGAAACTCTTCAAAGATGCGCCGACCTTTAAGCATGGCCTTACAGCGCTCGAATAGCGGTAAACCATAAACGTCTTTCAATATCGAATCAAAACTAGAAAGCTGATTCTCAGACGACAAAGTAAACTGTAGAAGCTGATTCAAACACCGATGAAGCTTGGCACGCTCTCCTTTTAGCTGACCAAACTGCATCAGCCAGTCATTAAAATCTAACGCCAATTCCAGATTACCTAATGACAATGAGATTAGACACTTCAGCTCAGCCAGCCTAAATCCATCATATACACTGCCTTTATCAGGTATGACACCTATCAATTCTGAAACAAGGTGCTGCTCATCATACGCTGCACTATCTAGCTGTTCGAAAAGTTCGTCCAACTCATTTACAGATAGCGCCGATAAAGAAAGAAGGCGTTCTCTTAGGTCTATTGCAGAATTATTATTATTCCAAACCAACTCTTCTACGGGATAGATTTCAGACATCCCCGGCACTATGACGCGACAGCTATAAATTCCCAAATGTTCATAATCCGCTATATAGATATCCATGTCGACTTTATGAATGAGGTAGCATAAATGCTCAAACTCAGCTTTCGTATCGCCTTCGGTATTCCACTCGGTAAATGTATAATCTGACTCTGCAGACAATAACTCCCAGGATACGATTCCGCTTGAGTCAATAAAATGAGTTTCTAAGTTATGCTGGTCTGCGACTAACTGTATGTCGAATGCAGGCTCCGGAAATTGATCAAGCTGCTCAAGTGTTCGTCCTTGCAACATCTCCGTTAATGCCCGCTGGAAAGCAACCTCAAACTTAGGATGTGCGCCAAATGAAGCAAAGCACCCCCCATTTTCAGGATTTATCAATGTCACGTTAACCAATGGAAACTTCCCACCCAACGAAGCATCCAGTACATATACAACAAAGCCTTGCTCTCTTAACGCCTTAATTGAAGCCAAGATATGCGGATAGCGATCAATGATCCGATCAGGAATATGAGGCAGACTAATACCAGACGAGATAATGGTATTTTTGATATGTCGCTCGAAAATTTCTGAGATAGCCTGCACGCGTGCTTCATAAAAACTATTACCTGCAGCCATCCCATTACTAACATATAGATTCTCTATTATGTTGACCGGAATCCAAACTTTTTGCTCATCTCGCTGCTTAATAAAGGGAAGTGCACATATACCTCTCTTCCGATCGCCACTATTAGCATCTATCAACATTGGCGCTGTTAATTCATCATCCATATTGTAATGACTAATAGTGGCATCATCTAAAAGTCCTTTAGGGAATTGGTCAGATACCACTGGAAACCATTTTTCTGCGGGGTAATGAACAAACTCTCCTGCAGCGAGCTCTTTGCCAAAATAATAGTCCGCAAAAAAATAGTTAGAACTCAATCGCTCGATAAACTCACCTAATGCGCTTGCTAATGCTGCCTCACGAGATACACCTTTCCCATTAGTAAACAACACAGGACAATGTTTATCTTTTAAGTGTACCGACCATACATTAGGTATTGGGTTTAGCCAGTTTGATTCCTCAAGCTCAAAGCCCAACCTCTCTATTAAAGAAGACATCCGCTCTATAGATACATCTAATGGAGCATCTTTACCCAACATACACGTCATAACACATCCCAATTCAAGATTGGTGGAATCAATCCCACTCATTATAGTAGCTTACCCAACCTAAGCTCCTTACTTTACAACGAGCTTTAGCAAAGCGCATTGCAACATAACTCTGACAGAAATATAAGATCTACTTAAGCTTATTAAATTCAAGGAGTTTTTTTATTATTTTTTTTGAAAATAGGCTTGACGCATCCCTGCCTCCTCACTAATATACGCGCCCACAGGTTGAGTCGTTCCTCGATAGCTCAGTTGGTAGAGCAGTAGACTGTTAATCTATTGGTCGCTGGTTCGAGTCCAGCTCGAGGAGCCAAACCTGTAAAGTCGGAGCATAGCGCAGCTTGGTAGCGCATCTGGTTTGGGACCAGAGGGTCGCAGGTTCGAATCCTGCTGCTCCGACCATTTTTAAACTGCATTGAATTGCAGTTCTGCTTTCGGAGCATAGCGCAGCTTGGTAGCGCATCTGGTTTGGGACCAGAGGGTCGCAGGTTCGAATCCTGCTGCTCCGACCAATACTCCCCTTTCATCTTCGTTTAACTTTATATACTCAATAAAATCATTTATCTTCCATTTGTTCGAAAAAACCCTATATATTAACGTTTTAGTTTTTTCTTTTAAAATAGCATTAACCAATTCGAGATATAGATGCCTGAATCAGTCATAACGAACAAAGACCAAGCGCCTACATTTGAAGTCAATCGTCGCACTGCAAGTGAAGCAATGGTTGAACCATTACAACTTGGCAAACGCGTTCGCGAAATCAGGCTCAGTCAAAATCTTACACTCGAAGAAGCAAGCAAACTTACTGGCCTTGCACGCTCAACACTTTCAAAAATAGAGAATGAGCAAATATCCCCAACATTTACCGCTGTATCTAAATTAGTTAAAGGATTAGGGATAGATATTCCGCAACTATTTTCCCAACCTGCGCGCACTGCCGGCACCGGCGGTCGAAGAGATATCACTAAATCAGGCGAAGGAAAACCTCACCCCACACCCACTTATGAGCACGAAATCTTAGCCAACCAGCTACGCAGTAAAAAAATGCTCCCCTATAAAACTACGGTAAGGGCTAGATCGTTTGAAGAGTTTGGTGATTGGGTTAGACATGAAGGCGAAGAACTCCTCTTCGTTTTAGAAGGCGACGTCCTTTTTTACTCTGAGTTTTACGAACCCATCGCTTTATCAAAAGGCGACAGTGCCTATTATGACTGTGAAATGGGACATGCAGTGATATCAACCAGCGAAGACGACGCTCAGATCCTCTGGGTCACTGCTTAAATTATATACGGTTAGATTTGCAGTCGGCGATATGGAGTGCTAAATTAGCGGCATACATCAAGAGAAGGGCTGACGTCCTCGCCAACCTGCCAACCTGGGCAAGGTGGTTTCCATGATCTGGAGATGTGGTCATTTGACAATTATGCAGGAGACCACAAACGTCAGCCGATTTTAAGCTATAGGAGCTGACATGTTAGAAGCACATATTTACCACTCATCCGCACATCTACCCTCGTTCTGCTTAGATAACTACAGTTTTACTTTTATCGACGATAACAATACAGAGCACAACGCTTGGACAGCCCTTGGTAAGCGTAAAGATAAAACTGGTAACGCCATACCGACTGTATTCTTATATATCGAAAAGCCCTCGAATAACAAAGGAACTGATTACAAACTTATTGAAATCCCCACCTCATCAATAAACAGCCAAAATCAATTAAAATCAATTGCCTTAAACCATTTTTCTGGATTGAGTAAGCAAATAAAGTAAACTATGTTTAATGGAGACTTATTTGATTCAGGAACAAGTGTATGCAAAGCCTAGCGCCATCTGATCTTAGTATTTTACTGATAGAACCTTCAGCAATGCAGCGAAAAGTTATTACAAGTGAACTGAACGCTGAAGGCATATCTAAGATTGACACTGCAGCAAGCAGCAAGGAAGCGATTGAATACATTAAGCATATCACTCCCGACTTGATCATTAGCTCACTTTATTACCCAGACGGTACAGCAACGGAATTACTGGCAAGCATACGACAACAGAAACAGCTTGAAACACTTCCCTTCATGCTAATTTCAAGTGAAACGCGCAGAGACCAACTCGAAAGTTTTAAGCAGTCAGGCATCGTTGCCATACTGCCTAAACCCTTTACTCGCAACCACCTAGGTATGGCCATCAACGCCACTATTGACCTCTTAAGTCATGACGAACTTGAACTAGAGCTTTACGATGTCGACACACTGAGAGTGCTCGTCGTAGATGACAGCCTTCTAGCAAGAAAGGTTATAAAAAAAGTTTTAGCCAATCTAGGCATCAATCAAATTACCGAAGCCGTGGATGGCTCTCAAGCGATTCAAAAACTCAACAACCAACAGTTCGATTTAATTGTAACCGACTACAACATGCCTGAAGTTAACGGCCTAGAACTCACCGAGTTTGTCCGTCAATCCGAACAATATTCCCACCTACCTATCCTAATGGTGACATCAGAAGCCAACGATGCGCACTTAAGCCACGTTTCTCAAGCAGGTGTTAATGCAATTACCGACAAACCCTTCGAACCGAACACAGTAAAACGTCTGTTAAAGACGCTTTTGGACGGAAACTAACCCGACCAATAGACTAAACTATACTCTAGAACGTTTTTGTCCTATAATACGCGATTATCTTATATCCCATCCAAGCCGAAACATTCGGCTATGATTTAACAACAGGTTCAATTAGATGTCATTAGACAACCAGCCCGCTTTTTCAGAACTGGGCCTGGCCGCTCCTTTATTGCAAGTGTTGCAAGAGATCGGCTACGAAACACCCTCCCCAATTCAAGCAGCCAGTATTCCACATCTGCTCGAGGGTAAAGACTTACTAGGACAAGCTCAAACAGGTACAGGTAAAACTGCAGCCTTTGCTCTTCCTTTATTATCACGCATTGATATTACTCGCAGCATCCCACAACTGTTGGTGCTTGCCCCAACGCGTGAACTTGCTATCCAAGTCGCAGAAGCATTCCAAACCTATGCTCGACATATACCTAATTTCCATGTACTGCCTATTTATGGTGGCCAAGCTTACGATGTGCAACTTCGCCAACTTCGTCGCGGCGTACATGTCATTGTAGGTACTCCAGGTCGTGTAATGGATCACCTTCGCCGTGGCTCACTCGTACTGGATAATCTCCAAGCCCTCGTATTGGACGAAGCCGACGAAATGCTTCGCATGGGCTTTATTGATGATGTGGATTGGATCCTAGAACACACTCCTGCAACGCGTCAGATCGCATTGTTTTCTGCAACAATGCCAACAGCGATTCGCCGTCTTGCACTACAGCATCTAAAAGATCCTGTTGAGATCAAAATTGCCAGCAAAACGACAACAGCCACAACGATTAAACAGCGTTATTGGCGTGTTAGCGGCGTGCATAAGCTTGATGCACTGACGCGCATTTTAGAAATGCAGCAGTCTGATGCCATGCTTATCTTCGTTCGCACCAAGTCAGCTACTATAGAGCTAGCCGAAAAATTAACAGCACGAGGCTATGCTTGTGAAGCCCTAAATGGGGATGTATCACAGCAACTTCGCGAGCGCACCGTTGAACGATTAAAACAAGGCAAACTCGATATCCTTGTAGCAACCGACGTAGTAGCGCGCGGTTTAGACGTAGAACGTATTAGCCACGTATTGAACTACGATATTCCTTACGATACCGAATCTTATGTTCACCGTATTGGACGTACGGGTCGTGCGGGCCGCGAAGGTGAAGCAATTCTATTTGTTTCTCCACGCGAACAACGCATGCTACGTATGATCGAGCAAGCAACGCGTCAAAAGATCGAGCCAATGGAGTTACCATCGGCTGCCGATATCAACATGAAGCGTATTGATCGATTCAAACAACAGATCAGCGACACCCTAGATAGCAAAGATCTTGCGCAATATATCGATCTGCTGTCTGAATACCAACATCAGCACGACACTGATCCGTTGCATATTGCTGCAGCACTTGCGTCTCTACTGCAAGGTCAAACGCCTCTGCTATTGAGCGAGAAAGAACTAAGAGGCCCTAAAGGCTTTGACGATCGCGAACCACGTAACAAAAATGACCGCGGTGACAAACCTGCCCGTAAACGTCGTGATAGCAACTCCGATGTCGATATGCAGCGTTACTGCTTGTCTGTTGGCCGTGAACATGGTGTAAAACCGGGTAACATTGTTGGCGCTATCGCTAATGAAGCAGATATAGAAAGCCAATATATCGGCCAGATCGAGATCAAAGAGAAAGCCACATTTGTTGACTTACCTGCAGGTCTTCCGAAAGAAGTCATCGAACTACTACAAAAAACTGTAGTGTGCGGCCAACGACTAAACTTGAAAAAGGTTGATGCTTCATCAAAACCATCACGCTCTGGACAACGTCCTCCGCGCAGTGGTGGAAGCAAAAAGCCACGACCTAATAAGTCGTAACTGACAAGATTAAAAAAGGCCATGTACAGCTCAATACATGGCCTTTTTTTGTTAGTAGGCGACGCGTGTCACTCCACCGCGCTGAAGTAACCTTACCTGCTCCCCCACTCGGAAGAACTGCTGGTTCTCAACTTCTTGGACAATTGAGTAGGTTTCGCCATTATTCAGGCGTACTGAAATCTCTTGCCCCTGCTTACGTGTGACATTCTGTTCAATGGCCTGACCTGCCATACCACCCGCTACAGCACCAACAACGGTTGCAATAGTACTTCCCTTACCACCACCAACAGTGCTACCTGCAATACCACCGATGATCGCACCTGCACCCGTACCAACAATGCCGTCATTTCTACCTTCGATGACTACAGGGGTAACAGAAATCACAGTACCATATTTAACCTGTTGTACTTGTCGAGCTTCAGAGCGAGAGTAAGTCGTACCCGTCAAACCCGTTGAAGCACAGCCAGAGATTAATAAGGTAGTCGCGATAACACCGACAAACTTTCTAGAGAAAATCATTTTTACACTCCGGATCAAATAACGGAACACTCCGCTAATAAAATTAGACACCATATACTGTAAAAATTCCAATAACAAAATGCTCTTAAACAAAAACACCTGCCGCAGCAGGTGTTTTTTAGGTACTAAATGCTATTTAGCTGCCCGCAACATAGCGTATAACTCATCTTTCAACTGTAATCGTTTTACTTTTAACGCTTCTTCTGTGTGCGTAGCAACCGGCTCAACCTCAGACTCCATACGCTCAACTTCTTTGGTGACCGCATGATACTCATCAAACAACTTTGAAAAGTGCGCATCACTCATTTTCAACTCATGAATTTGCTCACGGTATTCTGGTAGCTCGTGAACTAAGTCGTGATGTTCAATTGTCATAATCTGTACTTCCTCGTGGGTTACTTTCTATTTCTTTTCGACTTAAGTATCTATTTTTTATCACACCTATGCATTGATGCTTATCAACAAACCTAAAAGATGAAACTTTTGACTACCCAATTACAATTTTCTTCCCTGATATCCGAGAAACTTAGGTTATAATCGATTCAATTTTTGTTTATTACTGAGTTGCCGATGTCATGGAAAGCTTAACGCTACAACCTATCTCTGCAGTTAATGGATCAGTCTATATTCCTGGTTCCAAAAGTCTGTCAAACCGTATTTTATTGTTAGCTGCACTCGCCAAAGGCACCACGTCCATCACTAATCTGCTAGACAGTGATGACGTAAAACATATGCTCAATGCGTTAACCAGCCTGGGGGTTAAACATGAGCTATCTACAGACCATCGCAGCTGTAAGGTTTATGGGCTAGGCGGCCCACTAGGGCAAGCATCAACGCCTTTATTTCTGGGTAATGCGGGCACTGCTATGCGACCTTTATGTGCCGCGTTGTGTCTTGGCGAGGGGTCTTATGAACTCACTGGCGAACCGCGTATGTATGAACGCCCCATTGGTGATCTTGTAGATGCATTAATAGTCCTAGGCGCTGAAATAGAATACTTAGGCGAAGAAAATTACCCACCACTTAAAATAAACGCTAAAGGTTTGAATGGTGGTGACGTTAGCATCAAGGGTAACATTTCTAGTCAATTTCTGACTGCATTATTGATGGCTGCACCCATGGCAGGAAGAGACCTCTGCATTCGTGTAGATGGAGAGCTCGTATCTAAACCCTATATAGATATTACCCTACATACCATGGCACTCTTCGGCGTAAGCGTCGACAACAACAACTATCAAAGCTTTACGATTCGCTCGGGCCAAAAGTACACCTCTCCAGGAGAGATCATGGTTGAGGGCGACGCCTCATCTGCTTCCTACTTCTTGGCAGCCGCAGCAATACGTGGCGGTAGCGTGCGCGTCTATGGTGTGGGCGAAAGCAGCATTCAAGGAGATAAACGCTTTGCAGAGGTACTTGCAGCAATGGGTGCTAACGTGACCTATGGCCCTACTTTCATCGAAGTCACTCGTGAAAAAGAGTTAACCGCGATTGATATGGACCTTAACCATATACCCGATGCTGCGATGACTATCGCTACCACAGCTCTCTTTGCTAAAGGCACAACAGCAATTAGAAATATCTATAACTGGCGCGTAAAAGAAACCGACCGCTTGAGCGCAATGGCAACTGAATTACGTAAAGTAGGCGCTGACGTAATAGAGGGCGAAGACTTTATTGAAATCACACCGCCTGAAAAGTTACAGCATGCCGCAATTGATACCTATGATGACCATCGCATGGCTATGTGTTTTTCTCTAGTAGCCCTCAGTGATACACCGGTCACCATTAATGACCCTGGCTGCACACGAAAAACCTTCCCAGAATACTTCGAACTATTCAAGAGTATTTGCCAGTAAGACAAAAAAGGAGGCGCCGAGTGATCGGCGCCTTTTTTAGTGCTTTGAGCCTCCTCTACAGGTCGGCGATGGCATCACAAATCCCTGTTTATCTTTCCACTCATCAGGAGTGTAAAGATGCATCGCTAACGCATGCACAGGCGCTTTTAGCTCTTCCGCTAAGATCGCATAGATCATCTGGTGACGCTGAATGAGGCGTTTACCAACAAACCCTTCAGAAACTAATACCAACTTAAAGTGGCTATCAGTTGCCGGACCTGAGTGCATGTGACTTTCATTTTCCAATAAAAGCTCACTCACCTTTAAAGCAGCTTGTAATTTTTGCTCAATAATCTGTGCAACGCTCATATTTCACCTTTTTTTAGCTTTCTCGTCGGCTAAATCAGCATCCCGCTGCTCTTTTGCCATAGCTAAGAAATGCTTATGTATTTTACGGGTCGCTAACCAAACGCCTGCAATGACTAAAGGCACGGATATGCCTATCGCCAACGGCTTATCAAACACTATGCCACTATCATAAATAGCTTCTATTATCAGCTTGATCAAGCCCACAGAGTAATAACTGATCGCTGCGACCGATAGCCCCTCAACCGTATGCTGCATCATGAGTTGAATCTTGGATCGCCGATCCATCGAAGCAAGTAATTGTTGGTTTTGAGCTTGAATAGACAACTCGACTCTTGTTCGCATCATATCAGAGACTCGATCAATACGTTTGGACAAATCTTCCAATCGCTGCCCAACCGATTGACAAGTACGCACAGCAGGCGTGAGACGACGTGTCATAAACTCGCTGATTGTTAAATGTCCAGAGACTTCATCTTCACGCAACTCCTCCAAGCGTTTCATTACTAACTCATGATAGGCTTGGGTCGCAGCAAATCTAAACGTTGTCTTAGCTCGATAATCTTCCACTCTAGCGGCCATATGCGTGAGTTCAGCAAGCACCTCTGCTTCATTGATATCATCTCGCTCAGATAATCGCTGCGTTAAACCTGCAAGGGCATTATCCATAACCCCTAATTGAGGTGCGCACTCTCGCGCTAAGGGCAAGGATAGTAGGGTCATTAAGCGATAAGTTTCAATCTCCATAATACGCTGAGTCAGTCGACCTAATTGGCTATCACTCATGCGGTTATTACAGATAAGAAAACGACCAAAGCCATCACTATGAAGGCGAAAGCTTGTCCATACCCTCGCATCCCCTTGTTGAGGACTACTGCCAATCAAACGCATCCCTTCGAAGTATCGTTTAACTCTGGGCAGCATCTTTTCACTTTCAGCAGTAGACTCATCAACAGCTAAATGGAAAGCGGTTATCACCTGACCTGGTACCGTCTCTAGCCAACCTTTCGGTAACGGAGTGACCCCTGTTACAAAAAATGGGTCCGGATTGTCTGGAATATCAAAATTGACAAAGGTATAGGTAATAAACTCTAAATGCTTTTCACGGCGTATCCTCAATCGCCCCAAATCATATTGAGCGCACAAATCATCTTTTTCAGGTGCAGGTACACCAAAGGATTCACAGAGTTCTTTAATATGCTCAAACTGTGCTTTTCTCTGGGTATCATCAGCCAAAATAGCGAGATGTGTAATACGCGCTGGACTGGGTATCACCTGAAAAGGGCGTGAATGCATCTCTTCATACAACGCATTGCGTATCGGATGAAAAGGCATCGTGTCCGTAGTGAGCAAATCGTTATTCATTTTACGTCCTTACAGATTATCCAAAGAAGCGACAAGTAACGCATCATCAGACATATCAAAGGCCATGATTTGATAACAGACTTCAAACCATTCTGAAAATAACTCTAGCGATAAGTCTGATGGCCAGTGATCGCCAAACTCATCCCATGCTGCTAGTTCATTTTCAAACATCTGCTGCCAAGATGACTGTAAAGAAGAGGTAAAATCAGACTCTTCATCGACTTCATTAATGAGGTAGATATTCCCCTCTTTACGCAAGATATCTAGTGTGTAAACCTCAGACTGATTCCCTTCCTCAAGTGGTAGAGAAGCTATCCAAGTAGCAAATGGCGCTTTCGCTAACAGTGTAATGGCTGAACGGTTTAGAAGTTTCATGATGCGTTAGTCACCTATTCACTTTATACTCATAAAAAAATACTGACCCTATAATGATGCATATTCCCGTTCTAAATCAATTAGAAACCCGTACTGAATGGATATCCTTCTTTAGGATGGAACATCCCTACGTCTACTTGAAAGAACCTTTGTGCCTAGTGGACTTCCAATCTACATTTCTGCAAATCACACTTCTCTCTGAAGAGATGCTCGATGGCAGACAGGCAACTAAATATAGCCTAGGCGCACAAAGCAGCATGGAACCGGCTTGGACACTCATAAAAGCCTGTCATTGGCGGTTAAGCGAAATCATCACAGGATTAGAAAGTCTTTCATTTAATAGCAACGCGCGAGACAACGCATTTTTTGGTGTTCACACCGACTTGAGTGTCAGAAAGTTTTTTTCGAAAGATAAACAGCTGATTGCACCCAGCTTGATTGGAACGATCGAACCCTTAGTTGTGATGCCTAAGAGTTGGCAGATTAAGAATCTGTGCCAGTTACTCACTCATAAACAATATTCATCAATAACATTTTTGCCGAGCCCCAGCAAAGAAGCCCCTGTGCGCTCACTTGTATTAAGGTTACTGGAGTCTGCCTCAGGATGGACTATTGAGAATTTGCCCAACGGCTTAATTTTAAGCTATCAAAATAAACCCATTTTAGAGATCAAGCCTCATATAAAAAAACCAGCCCCTCGCCTAAAAGAGGCTGGTTAATTTAGCTAAACACCGGCTAAATCGCCCTCTGTTAACCCCGCTTGCTCCATCAACTTCTTAGGGTTATCTGAATTTAGCAGTGTTTTACCTTCCGCTGTTGGGAACTCCACATCGATATCGACGATACGACCATCACGACATACGTTGATAATCGTATCCATGCATGAGGAAAGCAAAGAGTACTTCTCGTCTGGTGCGGCGATAATCGTTTGTAGACCGAGGTCCGTCATAAACCCTAACGAGGTAACGGTATTTTCCGAGTCGAGCTTGTTAAACGCCTCGTCAAATACGGATAAACTCATCCCTCCCACTGGTTTGCCATCAGGCCCCTCTTTCAATCGGTATGAAGCCCCCATCGCGGCTGCCATGGCAACATAGAATGGCACTTGGTGCTCACCACCTGAACCTGTCTTAATACGCTGAGAGAGCGTAGTTTTACGGTTTCCGTTCAGGTCTTTAACAACCAGCTCGAAGTTGTAGAAGTTTCGATAATCTTGCAACAGACTACTTTCACCCTCATCCTTCAATACATCATGAATCTTAGCCAATGCATCTTTATGAGGACGATCACCTTCGTCATACTTCATATCGAAGAGAGAGCCAACATTCGCTTGATCAAGACGGGTGTAGGCCTCAACAAGCTCTAAGATATCCTTCAACTCTGGGTTAGGCATCATCTCAAAACTGTACATCTCTTTATGGAATGGACGGTTTTTCAGATGGTTATTCAACTCTCGGATCAGATCTTTGATCTTATTAATCTGATCATTCAGATGTGCCACAAAGTCTGAGCGGAATGCGGTTTCTGCTTCCAAACGAGCACGTTCGGCTTTTTGAGTATAGAGCGCAAGTTCAGAGTCTTTTAACGACTGAACAGTCTCATCTACGTAAAGCTCCAGCTCTTCATGAGTAGAGTCAGGACCAATTTTATCCAGCCCTTGATGACTCATGCCACCGCCATGGAACTTAGCCTTATAATTCGCTACCGCATCACGTACCGAGTATTTTTTCTTTTCATGCAGCGTAAGTTCAGACTGAGCTTTTTTAGCTGCTTCGAAAATAATGCGCTCTAACTCACCACCACAACTTTCATCAAGATAATCACGTTTCTCTTGCGCTGTTTGCGGATCAAAGTCTTTATTACCTTCACACACGGCTCTTGCTTTAGCGTGTTCTTCTAGCTCTTGATCTAAGACTTCGAGGGCAGCTGAATCTTTAATCATACTGGTACGGATACGTTGCAGCTTATCCATCAGTACTTTGTTTTTCTCTTCAGCGGCTTTCTGCGCCTCAGCTAACTCTTGAATACGGCGTTGAATACCAGAGTCATCATGGTTACGAAGATCCGTAATCGCCTGACGATACCCTTGGATTTCTGTACCAAGCTGATCACGCTGATTCACCAGATCAAAAACCTTTTCACTCGCGCCCACTAAGCTCGTAGTTAGGTTAATTAGACTATCACGCAGTTTTTCCAGTGACTCATGACGCTGACCTAAGGTCGTAAATTCGGCAATCATTTCATCAACTTGTTTGCCTTGCGTTGCTAGCTGATCACCACGGCGACGCACCCCCATGATCGGGGATAGCTCATTAATCGACGTAGTTGAACCTTCTGATTGCAACATGCAGTCGTAGGTTAACGCACGCTCTTGTTTGAGCAATTCCGCCTCTGTTTCAACAGCAATCACACCACCCAATGCACGGTTCATGTACGCCAATGCATGCTCATTATCACTGTCTACGAAGCGAGAAAGCGATTGAGGCTTGCCGCGATTCGTCCACTCATGCGACTTGGTCGTATTGATAATACGACAGCCTTTCAAATGACGACCTTTACGACGATAAAGGGTGATGGCCTCTTTAACACGATCAGGATCGACCACCAAAGCTTCACGACGCGCACCTAGGAATGATTCAATCGCTATACGCCACTTATCATCATTGATATCCACCAGCTCACAAATAGGCGTCGATTCGATACCGTATTCGGATAATAGATCCATCAACTCACGAGTATTATGACGGACAGGCGCACGCCCTTGCTTTAACTGCTCTACGGCACCTTTTTGATTTTGGATATTCGTACGCAATTCGTTGATCCGAATAACAGACTCTTCGAATTTTCGGCCGATATCACGACGAACAGCATCAACACTCTGCTTCAGTTCGCTAATCGTATTATCCACTTCCACGGGTGATGGCGGCCAAACATCAGCCATCATATCTTCGCCAGAGCGCCACAATTCGACCGACTTTTTGACCAGAGGAAGGAAGCTTTCCGGTAACAGCTTTTCATAATTAGCAAAGCTCACCGTGGTACGTAAT
>DAIRSP010000058.1:0-14984 GCA_036804365.1 Neptunomonas sp.
CCGCCTCTCCAGCACGCAGTAGCAATTGCATCTCTTTCACCTCGGCCACCCAGGTATCACTCATGTGATGACCATACCAGTCGGCCAATTGATCAAGATAACGCGACCAAGAGATCAAAGGGTCTACGGACGGGTAAGCACGCTTATAAGCTCGCTCTGCACTTAAGCCCAAAAAGGTTTTAACCGTACGCAGTGTTGACTGAGTTACCGGCTCTTCAAAATTGCCTCCAGCTGGAGAAACAGTGCCAATCATCGACAAACTACCAAGTTTCCCGTGGTTATTTGCTATTAAGCCCGCCCGCTCGTACAAAGCGCGGATAGAGGAGTCCAGATAAGCAGGAAACGCTTCCTCACCGGGAATCTCTTCCAAACGCCCCGATGTTTCACGCATCGCCTGAGCCCAACGAGAGGTTGAATCGGCTATCAGTAAGACATTATTACCCATCTGGCGATAATACTCACTGATAGTGATACCTGTGTAGATTGAGGCTTCCCTCGCTGCCACCGGCATAGAGGAGGTGTTACAGATAATCACCGTGCGATCCATCAAGCTGCCGCCTTTAGGATCTGACATATTGGGAAACTCAGTAATGGTTTCCACCACCTCTCCGGCACGTTCACCACAGGCGACAATGACAACAATATCAACATCGGAAAAACGTGATATCAAACTTTGCAGAACGGTTTTACCTGCACCAAAGGGACCGGGTATACAGGCAGTTCCGCCTCGTGCAATCGGAAAGAAGGTATCAATTAGACGAATCGTAGTAAGCAAAGGTTCTTCGGGATAACGACGTTGCGAACTACCACTACGCAATAAAGGCTCACACACTGGAACGCGTACCGGCCAAAACTGCTGCATACAGACTTCAATTTCACCTTGTTTGGTTTTAAGGCGCGCCACAGGGGTTGATACCGTAAAGCTACCCTCTTGCACCCAAGTCACTTCAGCTTCGCCTAGTAGATGGAAGGGGGTCATCACTTTATGCTTAAAACGCCCCTCTTGCACATTACCAATGACATCGCCAGCACGTACTTTTGAGCCAACCTTTATAACCGGCTGAAATGCCCAGTGCTGTTGTTGATCTAGCCCATCCACCTCCAACCCTCTAGGTAAAAAGAAACCATGTTGGCCTGCTATTAGCTCCAGAGGATTTTGCAAACCATCGTAAACCTGCCCCAATAAGCCCGGCCCTAAAGCCACCGATAACATATGCCCTGTTTGCTGCACCGGATCTCCGATAGCAACGCCACGCGTATTTTCAAATACCTGTACATCGGCTTCATCTTCACGAATCCGCAATACTTCGGCCTTTAAGAACTCTTGCCTACCATCAATACCTTGCCTTTTAGGGCAAATATGTACCACTTCGTTTTTAATAATAGGGTATTGATCGCCCTGATCATCCGCCAACATTTTGATCGTTACTATGTCATCGCGCACACCCACAACACGGGCAGTGAATTTAGTCTCACTCATTGTTTCAAGGGCTCCAAAGTAAAGTCGTTGGCAAAGGATGATTCATTAAGAAGTTTACTAATCTGTTGCTCAAAAGTTTCAAGCGCTTGCCCACCATCTGCTAGTGAAATCCGGCTTGCTAAGCCCCAACGCAATACATAACAGGCGACTGCTTCAAAACTAAAACCTTGTTGCTTTTCACAAAAGAACAGATCATTCCATAACATTTGATTTAACAGTTGCGATGCTTTGTGGAGTCGTCCTTGTTTGGTCAACTCCGCTACTTTCTGTAGATCCGGATAGAGATTATCCAACCCAAAAAAAGGTTCGTACCAGTGATCTTTAATAAAAGTACGCCAACGCCCCACACCGACAAACTGCTCCGGATGATGCTCACCCTGCTCTCGATAGCGTAATGCCGCTAATAGAGTTTTCAATTCCAATTGGTGTTCAACACGCTGTTTGAGTGGATCAGATTCCACCTTATCCAAGGTCTGCTGCCAATGTGTGACCATTTCTTTATCCGCTAGCCCAGTCAGTTTTGCGTAGTCTAAAAAATACACTGACTCTAGCAACGCCATTTGAGCGGCATCTGATTCAGACAACATAGTCAATCTGCGCTCTAACGCGAGCCTGGAAATAGGCAATATCTGCTGCTCTTTAATGGGCGGCAAATGTGGCAATGACGTGAGCAGCGTAAAGTACTCAGACACTAGCGAATAACTCCATCCAATAAAGCTCTAAATCGAGGCTGTAGATGTTTTAGTAATAAACGCGCTATCGCTTCGTCGCTCAGATCGACTTCAACCTCTTTGCCCGTCAGGCGGATTTTAATCCCTTTACCCTCATGTAGCGCCAAAGTAACTCCGGCTCTAAGCTGATCCGCCGTGAGCGATTGCACCAAATGGCTCATTTTACCTTCGCGATACTCATGCGGGTTTCTGCGTAACTCATCTAAGCCAATAAACTCTTTAGGCAGTAATAACTCAACATCTGTAACGCTATCCAAGCCAACATCAGCGCGCGTTCTGCCCACCAGCTCAATAATCATGCGCTGCAAGAATTCTGTTGTATCTAGCTGTTCAGTGACTAGGCGCTCCACTTGATCGGTAAAACGCTTAGCTAAACTCTCTTTCACCTCAAGATTCATATCTCTTGCGGCTATTTTAAGTGCCTCTTCACCTGCGGTTTTAAGCTGCATCGCTTCCGCCTTCGCCTTTTCAACGAGCTGCGAGGCCTCTTGGCGAGCTTGCTTTAGTAACCAATCAGCACGATGCTCGGCTTCCTCGATGAGTTTAGATGCTTGCTCTTGCCCCGTGCGTACACCTTGATCACGCAGTTGTTCAATTAAAGCCTCTACACCTGATGACGCTAATGCTGCTTTATCATTCATAGATTTCCCCTTACGCAGGCACTCCGCCACTGATCACAAGCGCGAAGATAAAAGAGAAAACAGAGAAGCCTTCCACAATCGCGGCAGGCGCTAACGACATCGCAAAGATTTCTGGCCTAATTTTTGAAACATTAATAGCTGCTGCACAGCAACGGCCTTGGTAGATCGCACTAAACATCAGGGCTAGACCACAGAGCAAACCGATAGCAGCCAGACCTGGCGCGTTTTCGGGTGTAATCGTACGATTAAGGGCAAACATCACCACAATCCCGAAGATAGTTTGAGATGAGGGCATCGCGGATATGCCGATATAACGACCATGACCCGACTCCGTCTCTAGCAACGCACCACATGCTGCTTGACCTGCCAAAGAGCAACCGATAACACTACCAATTGCACCTAAAGCCATAGGCCCATATAAACCAGCCCACCCAAGGGCCATAACTAGGTTATCCAAGATGTTACCTCGCGTTTCGCAAAGGGCTGAAAGGCGTAGCCTTCATCCGCTAAGCTCCAGTTATAAAATTCTAATAAATTTAAGCGTAAACCGTGAATCACACCGCTGACGACCGTCAGGGCAAAGTTAATCAGGTGGCCGGCCAGCAGGATTAACACTTTAAACAGCAGGCCAATTGCCGGCATAGCCGCGGCTACATCAATCGCGAGCTTGTTAAAGGTCATCGCTAATGAAGCACTCGCCATACCCAGTGCAAAAAGCCGCAAATAGCTCAAAATGTCACCAAACATTTTTGTTAGGCTCGTTAAACCTTGGAGTCCATCAATCCAACGATTTAACGACCAATCCGTCCGCTCACTAGAAAAAAGTAGTACTAGACCTAAACTCGCCACCATGCCCAACCAGTGCCAAAGATGAAACGTCGTTAACCAACCGATAAGAGCTATCAGAACCAAAAGTGCCCAGCCAATAGGTGCCAACCACTGATGCGATTGACGCTTAACCCATGCCATCATCAAGTTCGCTAGGAAAAGATGCCCAACGCCAATACAGATCGACAGTTTCATCATGCTGTCAAAATCATACAGATCCATCACTTTTAGCGAAGCTAACCAATCAAAAGGCGCCGTGGCACCGAAATAGCTCTCAACCATCACGCCCCAAATTAACCCTGCACCGGCCGTAGCCATACCTAAAGCACGTAATCGCCGGCCGGTTTCAGTCAGTGACATTCGTTTCCAATAAAACAGCAGACAAAGCGCCATCAACAGAGAGTAGCCTGCATCCGACATAATCAGTGCAAAGAAGCCTACAAATGAAAAGAACACCACGCGGGAAGGGTCCCAAGCGCGATAGCCTGGCATCTGGAAAAAATGTACAACCTCTTCGCCACCTGCAACCTCGGTGGGATTTGACAGCAAGGTCGGCGGCTGCTCGTCAGCACAGACCTCTTCAATATGCAGGACAATACGCTGCTCTTTAACAAAGGTACGTAACCTGTCCATCATCTCTTTAGCGACCCAACCTTGCACAGCGAAGATCTCCTCACGATCCAAGGTTTGATTAGACACTTTACAACGCTGATCTAAATCCTGAATTCCCGCTACAGAACGCTGTAATAGATAGATCCAGCGTGTCATCGCTTCACGTTCGGCTTCTAATTTTTCTAACTCGATCTCACTATCTTCTAGCTCAGATTTGAGTTGTTCCAAAGGTACAGCACCGGTATGCGTTCTTAAGACGGGCATAAGATTAACCGCTGGCTCTTTCGGTGAGATAACCGCGACATAAGTGTGGCGGTTATCACGAAAGACCGCTTGCCAAGGTAAAGCGATCTTCTCTACATCATGCATGCGATAGTTCGGGACAAGATAAAACCATAACCGCTGCTGATAGAGTTCATCATGATCAGGCAAAACGAAATTACCCCAAGGAGAGAGATCCTTGATCCGTTTTTTAAGAAAATCACGCCGCTCCAAAAGCTTAAGACGGCTTAAACGATTCTCTTCAGCATCGGCCACGACGGATCCCAAATCGAAGTGTCGCTCTAAGAGTATTTGTCGGCGTTTGTGCTTACAGCCTAGGAGATAACTCAAGATCGTTGATAGTTGCTCAGGACTGACATCCGTTTTGGCTGCTTTAGCCTGCGTATCTGGCTCGGCCAGTGGAATGATATGCATCAAGCCTAGCGCTTGTAGGGCATCCAAAATAGCTGGCTTATTTTCGGTTAAGCCAATCAATGTGGCTTTTTGTAAGGCTAAAATACTCATCTCATTGCAACCCTACTGCGTTTACCTTTAGCTATTTTCGCTCGCACCACACCGGCTCGCTCTGCATCGGATAATGCGATTCGAATCTTACGAATGTTTTTCTCAGATTGAGGAATGAGTACCTTGTCAAATAAGTTAAGACGCTGAGTCGTTTTTTGCAGCCCTGTCTCTAATAACAACAAACGACGCTCAGTCACTTGGGATTCGACCTGTAATTGCAAAGTCTCTTGTAATGTGACGACTAAAATATCAAACCAGATAGGCGTGGCCAGTTTCGAGTACTGTTGGACTTCAACGTCAAATATTCCCACCTGAGGGAGTTGCAGACCCACAAGGTTGCTGAACGTTATTTCAACCTTTTTCAGCTGCACTAAGCTCCCTAAATCTATCGATTCGGCAGCCATCATAGGCAGTTCGTTTTTCACTAACTGCTGAAGGCTTTCGAGTTTAGTCTGCTGTTCAACGAGCTGTTTGCGGGTTTGCGCTCTGGCCGCCATCAACTGTTTTCGCTTTAAATCTAGCGCAGGCACAAACTGACGATAAGCACGTAAACGCTTCGTTTCTCGATTCAGTGTACTTTTGTTGAGCGCTAATTTATCCGCCATAGTTATGCCTTAGCGTTAGCAGCATCGGTCTGATTAGGGAAGTACTTATCAACTAGCGCTTTCTTCATCAACAACTCATCACGACTAAAACACTCTGCCAACATTTGCCAGCTTAAATCTAGCGCGCTTTCAAGCGGCATGGTGACACTGATATCCATAAAGTGTTTCTTAAACAGTCGGCCAAAATGGATCAAGCGTTCATCATATTCGCTTAACTCAAAGGACATCGCTTGTTTCTGTTCCGCATCTTGTGCCTCGGCATAAAAACGTATCATGGTATTCATGATCTGGCTGTGATCTTCACGAGTTACTTTACCGATAACATGTTGCTTGAGGCGAGACAGAGAGCCAAAAGGATCAATAACACCGTTATGTAGATAAAACTGGCCTTCTGTTATGTAACCTGTGTTGTCAGGTACGGGATGCGTGACATCATCACCCGGCATCGTCGTCACTGATAAGATGGTCACTGAGCCTGCACCTTTGTAATCACAGGCTTTTTCATAACGCCGTGCCAATTGAGAGTAAAGATCTCCGATGTAGCCTCGATTTGATGGAACATGCTCCATCGAGATACCGACCTCCTTTAGCGCATCGGCATAGGCTGTCATATCTGTTAACAACACCAATACACGCTTACCCTCTTCTACGGCAAATCGTTCAGCCACAGCTAGTGCCATATCGGGGACTAATAATCCCTCTACCACGGGGTCAGAACCTTGATGGACAAACATCACTGTGCGCGCAAGCACACCGGCATCTTCAAAAGCTTTGCGGAAGAAGTGATAATCATCAAAAATTAATCCTATCCCACCAAATACGACCAGATCGGCATCAGCATGAGTCCCTATCTGCGCTAGCAGTTTATTGTAAGGCTCTCCTGCAACAGAAAAGATGGGTATTTTTTGGCTTTCAACAAGGCAGTTAAAAAGGTCTATCATCGGCACATCGGTGCGTATCATGCGCGAAGCTAAAACACGTCGGGCAGGATTAACCGTCGGGCCATCAATCTCTATCATCGGCTCATCAATCAGTTCTGGGCCACCATCGATGGCTCGCCCGGTACCTGAAAACGCACGCCCTAGAATGTTCGGGGAAAAAGTGACCTGCATGGAACGCCCTAAGAAGCGAACGGCAGAATGTGTCGATAGCCCTTTGGTACCCGAAAACACCTGTAACGAAACTTCAGCGCCATCTAGCAGTATAACCTGAGCAAGATGGGCTTCCCGTCCGGTGTTTTCCATACTCTCGATATAAGCCAAATCACCAAAACAGATCGCAGATACGCCCTCATCAGATAAGGGCACATGTACCTTAACAATATCGCCAACAATTTCTAGAATTCGCGAATAACGCATTAACAACTGGCTCACTGAACTCTCCTGATCAAGGTACTCTGCCTTTTACACCCAACTAAAACGCTGCCAATTGCCAGACGTCATAGGCCACCTCTTCATAGGGATGAACCTCTTTTAACTCAGCAACCACTGAACGAATCAGCACGTCATCACACACCATCTCCACCTTCCATTCATCTAGCTGCTCCAACGTTTCAGACTCACCGATAAATGGCTGACTGCCAACCATAGGCTTGAATTGTCCAGTCCCTAAGGTCTGCCAACAACAAGCCTCGTATTGTCCGATACGCCCAGCGCCTTTAGCGAATAGCGCTTGTTTTACAATTTCTAGATGGGAGGGCGGAACAAAAAAAGATAGCTTATACATAGAATATCCTAATCCCATGACAACTCTATTGATCTATAACATAAGCGATTACTTATCTATTGTGCAATTGCGTTATAAATTAAATATGCTGTGATGAGGGCGTAAGACAAGAGCGCAGTGTCGCCACTAAATCGGGTAGCCTCTGCTGCAGTTCAGCAGACATAGGCGCCATCGGGCTAACGGTTTTAATTTGAATCGCTAAGATATCGAGAGGTGGCAGGCTATAACCCAAACTCTGAGCGAGATCGAGTAAACTTTGCACACCAATTCCATGCCCACTTAATTGACCAGCCTGTCCGGGTTCCATCTTATGCGGATGCTGATAGAGCAAAGTCTCTCCGACCCTCCCACCGAAATCAGCCGCATCGACAAGCAGCGTCGGTATGGCTGGATCAAAGTCATTTAACAGGGATAAACCTGGGCGATCACGCACCCATAGTTCGATACCCAAACGGTTTTCCACACAGGACTCTAACGCTTCAAGCACACGCCAAGCGATTTGATCATCGCCATGCGGAGAACCCACAGCTATCACCCGTTTAATCACTAGCGCTCCAGATTCAAGGTCAGAAAATGTGTGGCACATGAGATACAGGGATCATAATTTCGGATCACTTTTTCACAATGAAGCTGAATCGCTTTGTCAGGCTGATCTAACCCAAATGCCATTAACGACTGGTGAAGGTCCTCCTCAATTCTAGCTTGATTTTGACTTGTAGGGGGTACTATCCGTGCCGACTTGATCAACCCGGCTTCATCCACTTGATACTGATGCCACAGCAACCCTCTTGGCGCTTCACTCCAGCCAAAACATTCGCCGGCCTTGACCTTAAAGATCTGAGAAGCCTGTTCCGGTCGTTGATAACTTTTTAATAGCGTGATCGACTCATGGATCGCAAAGCAGATTTCCACAGCCCGCGCGAGCATACTGTCGAACATTGTTTGACTGGGAAACCGTCCTTTGCACTGGTTCAATAGCTGATCAAGATAAGGAATGCGTGATCCATGCTGGCAATACAGATTCAAGCGCGCTAAAGGCCCGACCAAATAGGATTGACCTTCGAGATGACTCCAAAGTGCCGTTGAATAAGGCTGGTGTGATTCCGCAAAATAGTTCGGATATTCATCTGGCGCTAAATGGTGACCCAAACTGGAGTACAACTCTCCTTGCTCTACAGCATAGCTGTTCGTCATCAACGCCACGTTAGTGAACGCTTGCTTATCATTCGGAACTTCTACGGTTGATATCCAACTAAGCATCGCTTCCGCTTCCGGCAGAGCATCCTCTAAAAGAGCGCGAAGACGCTCCACAGCTTTAGTCTCTGGAGCGTGATGAAAGCCGCCTATTTTCAGACCAATAGGATGAACCGAACGCCCTCCAAGTAAACGCATGATCTCATTGCCTAACCCCTGCAATTTGAGCCCACGGCGCACTTCATTGGGATAGTCTTTTGCCATGGCTATGCCACTGGGATAACCAAAATAATCGGGCAACGCCAACATGTGCACATGCAACGCGTGGCTTTCTATCCACTCCCCGCAATACAACAAACGACGCATGGCAACCACCCAAGGCACTTGCTCAATCTGAAACAAGGATTCAAACGCATTGACTGCACTGACTTGATAGGCAACCGGACAAATACCGCAGATCCGAGCAACAAGATCAGGCACCTCATTTACATGACGGCCTTCTAGAAATTTTTCAAAAAACCGAGGAGGTTCATAGATTCGCAGATTCAAGCGCTCAATACTGCCATTATTGATTACTAAATCGAGTGCACCTTCGCCTTCAACCCTAGCTAATATCGGCACAGACAAGTCAATTCGGCGACTACTCATCATCACCCCCTTTCGCTAGGATTTGCCACTCTTGTCGCGTTGAATGAATCGCTGAAAACGCATTTTTGATCGCTTTAGGGTCAATACCTAAGCCTACGAATCGATTAGCAAGTGCTTGTGCATGGGGCGTTTCTGACGGCCCATAACAACCAAAACACGCGCGGCCATAGGCAGGGCAAAGCGCCCCACATCCCGCCCTAGTAACTGGCCCTAAGCAGGGCTTTCCCTCAGTGACTAGGGTGCAGACGACTTGCTGCCGCTTACAACTCATGCAGACTTTTTCAGTCTGATCTTTAGGGGTAACGCCATGCAGGAGCGCATTCACAACCTCGGCCACCTGCTGACTGTTAATGGGACACCCCCAAAGCTCAAAGTCGACCTTAACATAATCAGCAATAGCGGCAGACGTATCTAGGCTATCGATAAACTCAGGTTGTGCATAAATAGCCGACGTCCATTGAGATCTATCTTTGGCAATATTCTTCAAAGCCTGGATGCCACCCGAGGTCGCACAGGCCCCGATCGTAATCAAGTATCGGCTATTTTTCCTAATCTCTTGAATTCTGGCTTGATCATGCGCGGTAACGACACTGCCTTCAATAAAAGCAATATCAACAGGGGCCATCTCATTAACATAACCTGCCTCGGCAAAATGTAAGATATTGACTTTCTCTGCCAAAGTAATCAGCGCCTCACCCATATTTAGGAAGGCCAGTTGGCACCCATCACATGAGCTGAACTTGTGTACTGCAACAGTGGGCAATGTCATTCAGAACCCCCTTTTACCGAGCAGTTTTTTGATCTGCGGATAGCAAAATACTGGACCATCCTTACAGATGAAGGCCGCACCATACTGACAATGCCCACAATGCCCGACAGCACATTGCATATTTCGCTCCATGCTCAAATAGAGTGATGATTCGGGATAACCCAAAGCACTCAGCGCCTCCACAGAGGCTTGCATCATTCCCTCGGGCCCACACATCAGAACTACACTGTTTTGCTTATCGGCCTTAAGATCAGTAAAGAGTTCCGTAACCCGGCCTACATGAAATGGCCAACCGGCACTTTTTTGATCTGCGGCAATCAGTACTTCCGTATCAGGCTCACTTTCCCACGCTTGGTACTGAGCACGCCAGATAAGATCATCAGCATGTTTGACGCCCTGAATAATGGAGATACGCCCAAACTCACTTCGCCGCTTAAAAAGATATCGAATCATTGCAACGACTGGGGCACAGCCCAATCCACCCGTCACGACAATGACATCTTTTTTGAGCATAAAACTCAGTGGCCAACCAACACCGAAAGGACCTCTTAATCCAATGTGCTGACCGACAGCCAAATGGGCTAAACCTTCTGTCACCCGACCAACACGACGAATGGTGTGATCGATTAATTGAGGATCATCCGGGTCGGATACAATCGAGATTGCAACTTCACCCACGCCCGGCAGATACAGCATATTAAACTGCCCCGGCTGGAACTGATAAGTAGCGCGAGCTGTAGGGTCCGTTAAGCGTAACTTCAGTGTGAATATACTCGGCGTTTCCACTGAGTTTTCAACAATCTCCGCATCATAGGGCAATAGCATTTGCGTCATGCGTCCTCCTGACAAACTCGATTGGCCACCGCGACAAAATCAATGCCCGCTGGGCACCAAGTCATACAGCGCCCACACCCCACACAGCCACTTCGACCGTATTGACTCTGCCAAGCACCGAGTTTATGTGTCATCCATTGGCGATATCGGTCTGCTATATGAGGACGAGATTGGTGGCCAGCCATGTAACCGTGGCCATCACTAAAGCAGCTATCCCAGAATCGAACATGTTCTGTTGTCTCGCTACCTAAAGGTGCTAAGTCTTCCTCTTTATGACAAAAACAACTTGGGCAGACCTGAGTACAATTACCACACGCCAAGCACTGCTCGGCCACACGTTGCCACTCGGGATCGTCTAATTTTGAAAACAGCGTTGTTTCTAGATTACCTGCAGCTATTTTTCTCTGCTGAATCGCCACTGCAGCTTGATATTGAGCTTCTGCGTCAACCCGAGCAGTTTCTTCTACCGGTGATAATTGAGTGATAAAGGCATCTAACCAACGCTCCGCACGCACAGTGCCGAACGATAATATAAAACCGGAATCAAGCTCTGTTAAAACAACATCGTAACCAGATTTTGCCTGCGGCCCATCGCCCGTAGAAACGCAAAAGCAGTTACTAGATGGATGACTACAGTTCACTGCAATCAGAAACAGCGCATCTCGTCGCTTTTTATAGGACTCATCCGCATACTCACCGTGAATAAAGTGCTGATCTTGAAGCGAAAGAGCGGATAGATCACACGCTCGTACACCGAGCACTGCTGTGGTTTTAATCGTCTGTAGAGGTTGTTCGAAGGTTAACTGACCATTCAGCTCTTTTTTACATACCCAAACAACATCTTGTGGTGCAAACAAGAGAGGCTTGATGGCTTGCGGTCCGTTGGACCAAGCAAAATGTCGCGGAGAGTCGGTAGCTATAAGCTGATAGCGACCTAAGCCTTGCTGATCTTGCACGCCGGTTGGAAGCTCAACACTGCTAGTAAGAGGATAATATTGTATGGCGCCATCAACTACCTGAGGACCCAAAATTTGGTCAAAATTCACCTGTATGGCTTGCAAAAAACCATCAAATAAATGTCTCGGTAAGTAGTACTCTTTATTGTTATTCATCACGTACATCCTCACTTTATCTTTTCAGCATAGCGCATACAAGAGTGAGGACAAAAGCCTACAAAGACTTTTACGTGATGATAATCAATAAAAAAAGAAGACTACAACTCTTCGATTTGGCGACGCATATCTTCTAATTTACGCTCAACAACTTTTTCTAGATGCTCGATATCTTCAAGTAAACGCTGCTTGCGATCTTTAGCGGTTTTCTCAACGGTCACCAGCGTGTCTAACTCGGCAATGGCACGTAAGAAATATGGAGATGACTCTGTTGTAGCAATATAAGGAACACGGCCTTCATTAACGCGCATGTTTTTATGCTGGCGTTTAAACTTAAACTTCTTACTTTTGGTCATCCATTCGCCTTGATGACGATGGAAGTAGATTTTTAAGATATCCATATCGCCTTCGATACGAGATGTATAACGCTCTACTTCGTGCGGTTCTTCGATGCCCATTTCCAATAAGGTTGGATACTTCTCAGCTGACATGCCTTGATTACTCCCTTTATGTTGTATCTTTCATGATTAAACAAAAGTATAAAACAAGGCACCAAAAAAGTTCACTTTTGTGAATATTTTTTGACCCTGATGTCGCATAGACACAAAAAAACCGCCAAAAAGCGGTTTTTTTATGTCTAGGTTCAAGGTTCAAGGTTAACGTAAGCTCAAAACATCCTGCATGTCATATTGACCAGTGTCTTGCTCAACTAACCAAGCGGCTGCACGTACCGCACCTTTAGCAAAGGTCATGCGGCTGCTGGCTTTGTGGGTAATCTCAATCCGTTCACCTTCAGTCGCAAATAGCACAGTATGATCTCCGACGACATCGCCGGCACGAATCGTTTCAAAACCTATCTCTTTGCGAGTACGTGCACCAATTTGACCTTCCCGGCCGTAAACTGCGCACTCTTTAAGGTCACGTCCTAACGCATCCGCAACGACTTCGCCTAAGCGCAATGCGGTACCTGACGGCGAGTCTACTTTGTGACGGTGGTGTGTTTCGATCACCTCAACATCGTAATCATCACCCAAGGTACGAGCGATAATATCTAATATTTTGAAACAGACGTTCACACCAACACTCATATTAGGTGCGAACATAACTGCTGTCTTTTCAGCACAGGTCGCTAAGTGCTGTTTTTGTTCTTCATTCAGACCGGTGGTACCAATAACAATTTTCTTTCCATGCGCCACACAGAAATCTAAATTTTTCATCGTGGTTTCTGGTGATGTGAAGTCAATCAGCACATCAAAGTCACCCGCAACCTGCTCTAGATTATCAACCAGAGCAACACCTAACTTACCCACACCTGCCAATTCACCGGCATCAGCACCTACTAAAGAGCTATCAGGTAACACTGTAGCTGCGGAAAGCTTTACACCGTCAGCTTGTGTGATCGCTTCTATTAGCGTTTTTCCCATGCGCCCTGCGGCACCCATTACAGCGATTTTAATCATTATTTCATCTCTAATCAGTGTGCCGAATGTTCTTCATTATCCAGCTGGATTTGCTGATTCATATCGAGGGCGGGTTTTTCACAACCAGACCCACCAACGACGCGCGCAGGCACACCTACAACGGTTTTGCAAGGAGGAACATTTTCAAGCACCACGCTACCGCCGCCAACCTTCGCGCCTTTACCGACTTCGATATTACCGAAAATTTTTGCACCTGCGCCAATTAAAACACCTTCGCGGATTTTTGGATGACGATCTCCGCTTTCATTACCCGTACCGCCTAATGTAACAGACTGCAGAATCGACACATCATTTTCGATGACACAGGTTTCACCAATTACGATACCTGTCGCATGGTCAAACATAACTCCATGACCAATTTTTGCCGCAGGATGGATATCCACCTGAAAGACTGAGCTGACACGACTCTGAATATATAAGGCCATTGCGCGTCGACCTTGATGCCACATCCAATGCGCCACTCGGTAGGCTTGTAACGCGTGAAAACCCTTTAAATAAAGCAGCACAGTCGATGATAAATCAACCGCAGGATCACGTTTTCTGACCGCAATAATATCATAGCAAGCAGCAGTGATAATTTCTGGATCTGAGTCCATCGCTTTTTCTAACAGCTCACGCAGCAATACCGGTGGCATCACATCGTCAGCTAACTTACTTGCAAGTAGGTAGGATAGCGCAGATTTCAGATCTGAATGATTGATAATACTGGAATGAAAATAGCTAGCCAGAAACGGCTCTTTAGCTACTTCCAACTGTGCTTCTTCTTGGATGCTCAACCATAACTCGGCTGGGACCACACTTAAATTTGTCATTCTTTACTCCGACTACCAGAAAAATCGGGCCGCTCTAGGCGGCCCGTTACTGATCAATCTTCAAAAAACTTTTTCACAGAATCAAAGAAAGAATGTTTCTTAGGACTGTGTTTCTGATGTCCATCTTCAGTGGTTTCTTGAAACTCTCTAAGCAACTCTTTTTGGCGGCTCGTTAAGTTTACAGGGGTTTCTACAACCACTTTAACCATCAAGTCACCGGCTCCGCCACCACGTACTGGCGCAACACCTTTACCGCGTAAACGGAAGAGTTTGCCTGTTTGTGTTTCTGCCGGCACTTTCAGTTTAACACGACCATCAAGTGTCGGTACTTCGAGTTCACCACCTAATGCTGCATCAATGAAGCTAATCGGTACTTCGCAGTACAGGTGTCTGCCATCACGATCAAAAATAGCATGCTCTTTAACATTCACTTGAACATACAGATCACCGGCTGGACCACCATGACTGCCCGCTTCACCTTCGCCTGATAGACGAATACGGTCACCCGTATCAACACCCGCAGGAATTTTAACTGACAGGGTTTTGGTTTTCTCAACACGACCTTGACCATGACAGCTACCACATGGGTCACTGATCACCTTACCTTCACCTCGGCAAGTTGGACAGGTTTGCTGTACAGAGAAGAAGCCTTGTTGCATCCGTACTTGGCCAACACCACCACAGGTATTACAGGTTTTGGCTGATGTCCCCGCTTTAGCACCACTA
>DAIRSP010000059.1:0-14981 GCA_036804365.1 Neptunomonas sp.
CTGTAAAAGAGGGCCCAAGTGCAATCAGTCGGTTTAAAGACTGGCTGAAAGGTAACTTCTAGAAACAAATAAAATAGATGCGTGGTCGGGGCGAAGAATCTCCGAGTAGCATAAAGATATTAAAGCAGCGCTATTTAGTAGTATTAAGGCGCGAACCTGAAGGAGAGCGAATCATGTTTGAGATGGTTGATAGTCTGCCACAGAGTGCCGTCATTAAGGTGATTGGTGTGGGTGGTGGCGGCGGAAACGCTGTGCAACATATGGTGAGTACAGAGGTGGATGGCGTCGAGTTTATTTGCGCCAACACTGACTCGCAAGCATTGCAAAATATGTTGTCTAGAGCTGTTATTCAGATCGGTGGCGAGTTGACGAAGGGGTTAGGTGCGGGTGCTAATCCAGAAATTGGCCGTCAGGCAGCCATTGAAGATCGTGAGCGTATAGCTGAAATGATCAGCGGTGCTGATATGGTCTTTATTACTGCGGGTATGGGTGGTGGTACCGGTACAGGTGCAGCCCCAATCGTTGCTGAAGTAGCGAAAGAGCTTGGTATTCTAACGGTTGCAGTGGTCACTAAACCATTCCCGTTCGAAGGTCGCAAGCGTATGAAAATTGCGGAAGAAGGGATTAAAGAGTTAAAAGAGAACGTTGACTCTTTAATCATTATTCCAAACGAAAAACTGATGCAGGTTTTAGGTCGTAATTGCAGTCTGATCAATGCCTTTAACTCCGCTAACGATGTATTGCGTGGAGCTGTTCAGGGTATTGCAGACCTGATCACTCGCCCAGGTATGATCAACGTTGACTTTGCAGACGTGCGCACAGTGATGTCTGAAATGGGTATGGCGATGATGGGTACTGGTAAGGCGCGCGGTGATGATCGCGCGACAGTAGCGACAGAAGCTGCGATTAATAGTCCATTGCTTGAAGATGTTGATTTGAAAGGTGCTCGCGGTATTTTGGTTAACATCACGGCTGGCTTGGATATGAGCTTGGGTGAGTTCTCTGAAGTGGGTAGCATTGTTGAAGAATACGCCTCTGAGAATGCGACTATTGTTGTGGGTACGGTTATCGATCCAGAAATGACTGACGAATTGAAGGTAACCGTAGTGGCTACCGGTTTAGGTCAAGTTCAGACTGAAGAGTTAAAGGTCGTTAACGGCGGTACCACTACGCGTGCTGTCGCTTCTACTAAGACTGATTTTAACCAATTAGAATTGCCTACGGTTCTGCGTAATCGTGATCGTGGCGAAGAGCGCACACGCAAGCCGATTCGTGAGCATGAAAATGAAATGATGCAAATTCCAATGAAGAAGACCGGTACGGATGATATGGACTTCTTAGATATCCCAGCTTTCTTGCGTCGTCAGGCGGATTAAAGCGGGATGTAAATCTTTCAGGTGCTTTACATTTTTCGGCCACTCATTGAGTGGCCTTTTTTTATTATTTTTCAATGAGATTCTGTTGAAAGTCCTTGCACAAATGAAGCTGTATGCTAGAATTCGCGCCTCATGTTGGTCAGGTGTCCGAGTGGCCGAAGGAGCACGCCTGGAAAGTGTGTATGTCGAAAGGCATCGAGGGTTCGAATCCCTCCCTGACCGCCATTAAATAAGACGTCTAAGTACGTCTTTTTTAATGTCTATTATCCGCTGGTTTAGCTGATTTTATTTAGCAGTTACTGTCTTGGGTAAGTTCTCTTCTATTAATTTAATGACTTTGTCACTATCAGGCTTTGTGTAGCTTTTGATGCTGGCGATGAGTTTGCCATCTGCTCCAATCAAATATTTATGAAAATTCCAGGCAGGGTATTCACCGGCTACGGAAGCGAGCTTTTGATAAAAAGGTGCAGCGTTGGATTTTCCTGCATGTGTTTTTTCAAACATAGGGAAGTTTACGCCGTAGGTGAGCTCGCAAAACTCCTTAATCTGATTCTCGGTACCGGGCTCCTGTCCTGCAAAGTCATTGGATGGAAAACCAAGAACGACAAACCCTTGATCTTTATAACGCTTATAGAGCGTCTCTAGACCTTCATATTGGGGTGTGAATGCGCATTTGCTAGCGGTATTCACGATCATGATCAGTTTGCCTGAGTATTGTTCGCACAGGTTAACTGGCTCATTTTTGCCAAGGGGTTTGAAGTTATAGTTGAGTAGCTCTCCGCAGGATAGCTTTTCATTTTCTGCGAAGCTGGGTATGGATATGCCCGGTAATAATAACGTCGCGATTGCCGGAAGTACTTTTAGCCAGTTCATTGTATTAGCTCTGCTAAGTTTTTTTATTTATACGTGATTGCTCTGCTGTTGGATGTTGTAAAAACGTAAAGCTATCAAAAAATCAGACCGTTTTTATATAAGATTGCTTTCCTATCTTAAATTCTCAAGCACGAATCCTGTGTTAGCTTGAAACTCCTTCAAGTTCAAATTTTGGAAACTCCTCTCTAGCCTGCAAGCCACGTGGCCTGTGGTTTTTTGCTTAATTCTACTTGCTTATTATTCTAGCTTAAGCAGCGGCTGAAGGAGCTAAACCTTGCTTGCAAAGGGGGGATTAAGTTTCTATAGTGTGCAGTAGTGGGTAAAAGTGGGTAATTGTGGTTCTTTGTGAATAATTCTGAAGAGTGAGTGGCGAATGTTTCGCGGTGTCAACCAAGTCAATCTAGATGCAAAAGGCCGTTTGGCCATGCCGGCACGCTATCGAGATCAGATCTCAGTGCGTTGTTCTGGTCATCTGGTGCTGACAATAGACACCGAAGAGCGTTGTTTACTCCTCTATCCCGTTGATGAATGGGAAGTAATTCAAGCCAAAATTGATGCGTTATCTAGTTTTAACCCTGTGACTCGCCGATTGCAGCGTTTATTGGTAGGACATGCGTCGGATATTGAGATGGATACCAATGGTCGCTTATTAATACCGTCTTTATTAAGAGATTATGCGGGATTAGATAAGAAGGTCATTTTATTAGGTCAGGGTCGTAAATTCGAGTTGTGGGATGAAAGCAACTGGAATGCGACGCGTGATAAATATTTGCAGGAAGTCGAAGGTGAAGCGCTACCCGATGCGTTGCTTGATCTATCGCTTTAACTGTTAATCGAGGACTTTCTGTGGATAACAAAACTTACGAACATATAACGGTACTGCTGAATGAGGCGGTGACAGGTCTCGTTGAAGATCCAGATGGTTTTTATATTGATGGAACCTTTGGTCGCGGCGGTCACTCCGCATTAGTGCTGAACCAGCTGTCTGACAAGGGTCATTTAATGGGTATCGATAAAGACCTAGAGGCGATTGCTTGTGCTAACCAACGATTTGCAAACGAACCGCGTTTTGAGATTGCACATGGCTCTTTTTCTCAGTTAGAAGAATTTGTGCGTGAGCGCGATATGTTTGGCAAAGTGGATGGTGTGTTATTGGACTTGGGCGTGAGTTCGCCGCAGTTGGATGATCCAACGCGAGGCTTTAGTTTTCAACATGATGGCCCGTTGGATATGAGGATGGATACCACCAAAGGTGAGAGTGCAGCTGATTGGTTGATGCGTGCCTCTCAAGAAGAGATCGCTGATGTGATTTTTACCTATGGCGAAGATAAGTTTGGTCGTCGTATGGCTAAAGCCATCGTTGCAGCAAGAGAGTTAGCGCCGCTAACGACCACTGCGCAATTGGCCAAAATTATCTCAGATGCTAACCCATCATGGGAAAAAGGTAAGCATCCTGCAACTCGTGCATTTCAAGCGATCCGTATTCATGTGAATCGTGAACTTGAAGATCTAGAGATGTGCCTTGATCAAGCATTAGATGCACTGAAAATTGGTGGTCGCTTGGTGATTATCAGTTTCCATTCATTGGAAGATCGCATTGTTAAGCGTTTCATTCGTCATCATGTTAAAGGTGATGAACATCTACCGAGAGGCATACCTTTTACCAACGATATGTTGAAGCAGCGGCTGAAAGCCGTGGGCAAAATGGTGAAAGCATCGACCGACGAAGTCGAAGCCAATCCTCGTTCGCGCAGCGCGGTGATGCGCATCGCCACTAAAATTGCTTAATTAGGAGTCATGAGTGCTCAAGCGATTTTTTAAAAGAATCCCAGTAGCAACGCCTGCTAAAGAGGCTGACGAGATTGAGACCTTCCTTCTAGATGGGGAGTTAGTCGCTCGTCCGACTTTTTTGGTGTCAATTTTAGTGTTCTTGATCGTTTGTAGTTCATTGGCTGTGACCTATGCCGCATTTGAATATCGGAGTCTCTTTAATAAGCAACAAAGATTGGTGCAGCAGTGGGATGACTTTCAGGTGGAGTGGGGGCAGCTTCTGCTAGAACAAAGTGCACTTGGCGCGAACAGTCGAGTAGAAATGTTGGCCGTGCAGGAATTAGGGATGACAGCGCCAAACCCAGAGATGATAGAGATTGTAACCTATGAGCGATAATGCTGATGAGTTAATGGCAGAATCGGCCGGTAGAAGTTGGCGACTGATTTTAATTGCAGTGCTTTTAGTCGCCATTGCAGGAGCCATTGTTTCCAAATTAGTATCACTATATACCTTAGATCAGGCATTTTTGCAGCGTCAAGGGGATGCGCGTAGCTTGAGAACAACGCTGATTCCGGCGCACCGCGGTGTGATTACTGACCGTAATGGTGAACCTTTGGCGGTTAGTGCGCCGGTTGCGACTATCTGGGCTGATCCAAGTAAAGCGGATCTGCGCAATCCAGGATTGGAGCGGTTGGCTATTCTATTAGATACTAATCGTGCCGAACTAGTGGCTCGTTTAGAACAAGATACTTCCCGTCAATTTTTATATCTTAAACGTAAAGTCGCCCCGGGATTAGCCGAGCAAATTGAAACGCTCAAAATTACCGGTATTCACGTCGATCGTGAGTACAAACGCTATTACCCATCGGGCGAAGTTTCAACTCATTTAGTGGGGTTTACGGGTCTTGAAGGTAGTGGTCAGGAAGGGATGGAGCTGGCTTACGATAAATGGCTGCAAGGTGAACCTGGGCGTAAATTGGTGTTGCAAGACCGTTTAGGTCGAACCATCAAACACATCAAGTCGATTGAAGATGCTAAACCAGGGCAGGATTTACAGCTGAGTATAGATCTTAGATTGCAATATATGGCCTATCGAGAGCTTAAGGCGGCCGTTCAAGCACACCAGGCTGACTCTGCATCGGCGGTCGTATTGGATGTGAAAACAGGTGAAGTATTAGCGATGGTGAATCAGCCATCCTATAACCCGAACGATAGAAGTAAAGTGGATGGTGCGGGTCTACGTAACAGAGCTGTAACCGATCAGTTTGAGCCTGGCTCAACGGTTAAACCTCTAACAGTTTCAGCAGCACTCATGAGTGGGCAATATGCGCTTGATTCCGTGATTGATACGTCACCTGGATATATTACGATTCGTGGCAGAACGATACGCGATCACCGCAATTACGGGAAGTTAGATTTAACGGGCATTATCACCAAATCGAGTAACGTTGGGGTCACTAAGTTAGCGTTAAGTCTGCATGAAGATGCGGTGCGTAATCTGTATCAAAATGTTGGGCTTGGGCAGGTTTCGGGTACAGGTTTTCCAGGCGAACGAACCGGCGAGCTACCTTATTTTCCAGCAAAGCGTGTGGTTGAGCGTGCCACTATGTCTTATGGATATGGTTTAGCAGTGACACCACTTCAACTAGCGCATGCGTATATGCCTCTTGCTAATGGTGGGATGACCATGCCCGTAAGCCTAACAAAGCTTACCGAACAGCCAAAAGGTGTCCGTGTGATGCCAGAAAAAGTGGCTTCCGATGTATTGGCTATGATGGAAACCGTTATCAGTAATATTGGTACCGGACGTCGTGCTGCCGTGCATGGTTATCGTGTCGCAGGTAAAACAGGAACCGTGCACAAGGTAACGGGCGGTGGCTACGCAGTGGATAAATATATCTCAGTTTTTGCAGGCGTTGTCCCAGCGTCTAACCCTCGACTTGTCACTGTCGTCATGGTTGATAACCCGAAAGGTCAAGAGTACTACGGTGGTGAGGTAGCGGCGCCGGTTTTCTCCCGCATTGTTGAGAATTCATTACGTATGATGAATGTTCCACCTGATCGTTGGCCCGATGACAAAACCTTAAAAGTGGCAGTAAAGTGATGGCAATCTTTATACCTCATTCCTTGTCTCAATTAGGTCTTGTTACGCAAGACAGCGAACTGGCATCTTGCAAGGTGACAGGCATAACTACAGATAGTCGTTACGTCAAATCAGGCGATCTATTTGTGGCGCGCGATGGCGTTGCTCATCGAGGGTTAGATTTTATCCAGCAAGCGATAGATAAAGGTGCAGCCGCAGCGCTTGTGAGTGCTGAATCTACAACAGTCGCTGAGCGTGAAGGCTTTTCGATACCTGTCATTGCGGTTGAAAAGCTTCCATACAAAATTGGCGGGTTAGCGTCCCAAATGTTGGGCAACCCCGGCCAATCTTTAAAACTTATTGGTATTACCGGCACTAACGGTAAAACCTCCTGCGCACATTTTATTGCGCAATCGCTAGCCTTACTAAAATGTAAAACAGCGATTGTCGGCACTGTAGGTAATGGCTTTCCGGGTGAGCTAAAACCCGCAACCCATACAACACCCGATGCTATAAGTTTGCAGTGTCTGTTAGCCGATTTTTTGGCCGAGGGTGCTCAGGCGGTAGTGATGGAAGTCAGTTCTCATGCATTAGATCAAGGGCGAGTGCAAGGGGTGGATTTTGATGTCGTGGCGTTGACGAATTTAAGCCGTGACCATTTAGATTATCACCAGACAATGACCGCCTACGGCGATGCCAAAAAACGCTTATTTACAGAGTTTACAAAGGCTAAAGTTGTTATTAATAGCGATGACGAGTTTGGTCGAAGCCTTCTATCAGAACCCGCAGTAACTGCGAAAGGTGTTATCAGCTATTCACGCCATGATTCCACTGCAAGTATTTTCGTTATCGAATCTATTCTCAATGAGCAGGGAATCGGTTTGGCATTGCAGCTACCCATGGGGGTGGCGCACTTTAATGCACCGGTGATTGGCGAGTTTAATATTGCTAATTTGCTTTTAACGGCAGGCGTATTGTCTGCCTGTGGATATGACTGCAAGCTCATCGAAAGCACGATGAATAATGTCACAGCCGTTCCCGGGCGGATGGAGTATCTATCCCATCAAGGCTTTGCCTCGGCGGTGATTGATTATGCGCACACGCCCGATGCCTTAGAAAAAGCCTTGCAGGCAGCGCGTCATCACTGCTTAGGTCAACTTTGGGTAGTGTTTGGTTGCGGTGGGGATCGCGACACAGGTAAACGCGCGGAAATGGCAAGGATTGCTGAACAGCTTGCTGATCGCATTCTAGTCACCAGCGACAACCCAAGAACAGAAAATCCTAGCTCTATTATAGATATGATCTGCCAAGGGTTTAGATCAGAGACTCCCTTTATGCGCGAAGAGGATAGAGCGCTGGCTATAAAGCAGGCTATCCAAAATGCTGCTGCCGATGACTTAGTATTAATTGCCGGTAAAGGACATGAAGATTATCAGGATATCGCCGGTGTGAAGCACCCGTTCAGTGACCAGCAAGTTGTGTTGCAAGTTTATCAAGAGGAGAAGGGCAAATGATGCAAAGTTATCATTTATCAGAGTTGCTTAAACCTCTGCAGGCAGAATTAATAAACGGTGATATACGCTTTTCCAACGTGAGTACAGATACGCGTACCGTAACCGCAGGTGACCTCTTCGTGGCGCTTGTAGGGGAGCGTTTTGATGCACATGATTTTGCTCAACAAGCGGTAGATGCCGGTGCCGTTGCCTTGGTTGTGAGCCGGCCATTAGAAATTTCTATTCCGCAGCTAATTGTTAGCGATACACGCATCGCTTTAGGACGCATTGCGGAATATAATCGCACGTTTTTTAATGGCACTCTGTTCGCAGTGACCGGAAGCAGTGGCAAAACGACAGTTAAAGAGATGCTAGCCACTGTTTTGGCAGGTGCAGGCACCGCTTTGGCGACTAAAGGGAACTTAAATAACGACATCGGTGTGCCTTTAACCCTGTTACAGATTGAACCCCAGCATCAATTTGCAGTAATAGAGATGGGCGCAAGTGGCCCTAATGAAATCCGTTACTCAGTGGGGTTAGCTCATCCCGATATTGCGATGGTCAATAATGCCATGGGTGCGCATCTTGAGGGCTTTGGATCATTACAGGGCGTGGTTGAGGCAAAAGGGGAAATCTATGATGGTCTAAGTCCGGTAGGGACTGCCGTCGTTAACTTAGATGATCCCCATGCTGATCAGTGGTTGCAGCGGATAGGTGATAGAACGCTCTTGACCTTTAGTGTTGAAAGCAAAGATGCCGATGTACAAGCGCTACAACTTAGAATGCAAAAAAATGGCTGTTATGCCTTTAGCCTTAAACATGGCGACGAATCGGAAGAAGTTCGTTTGGATGTTTTGGGTCGGCATAATGTAGCAAACGCAGTGGCTGCTGCATCTTTAGCGTTGGCAGATGGGTTGCCACTGAATACAGTTGCGTCTGGATTGGAAAGATTTACACCGGTTAAAGGCCGAATGTTTACTTTAAAAGGAATTAAAGGCGCACATCTAATTGATGACAGTTACAACGCTAACCCAGGTTCAATGATGGCGGCGATACGCGCATTAAATGAACTCAAAGGTGAACGCGTTTTAGTGATCGGCGACATGGGCGAGTTAGGTGAAGACACGGAAAGTATTCACTACGAAATTGGGCAGTTCGCTGCAGAACAAAATATAGACCGGCTCCTTGCGGTAGGGCCTTTATGCAGATATGCAGTAGAAGGTTATCAGCAGGCGCAGGGTATTATGTCTGAACATTTTAAAGATCAGGAATCGCTAGTCGCATCCATTAAGCGACTGATGCATCCTGACATGACTATTTTAATTAAAGGCTCCCGCAGCGCGGCTATGGATCGCGTTGTTTCTGTTTTGAAGGATGAGGAATAGATTCCATGTTGTTACTTTTGGCTGATTATTTCGCGCAGTACTTCTCTGCGATCGCCGTGTTCAAGTATTTGACACTTCGCGGCATCATGGGGGTACTGACTGCGTTAGCGATCTCGCTCATCGCTGGGCCAAAACTGATTCGTTATCTTAAAAACAAACAGATTGGTCAATCGGTTAGAAATGATGGGCCACAGTCCCATTTAAGCAAGTCTGGCACACCTACAATGGGTGGTGGTCTTATTCTGCTGTCTATCGGTATTAGTACCCTGCTGTGGGCTGATTTGAGCAACCGCTATGTTTGGGTTGTGATGATCGTAACACTTATTTTTGGTGCGGTAGGCTGGGTTGATGACTGGCGCAAAGTGGTCGAAAAGAACTCCCGTGGTTTACCCGCACGTTGGAAATACTTTTGGCAGTCTGTTGCTGGACTGGGTGCCGCGACCTTTTTATATGTAACTGCCCCAGGTGCGGCTGAAACGCATTTGATCGTGCCTGTTTTTAAAGATGTAGCGATCGATATGGGGATCTTCTTTATCGTTTTTACCTATTTTGTGATTGTAGGTACTTCCAATGCGGTAAACCTGACCGATGGTTTAGATGGCCTAGCCATTATGCCGACCGTGATGGTGGCCGGTGCGTTAGCAGTTTTCGCCTATCTGAGTGGACATATTCGTTTCGCAGATTACTTGCATATCCCTTATATCGTCGGTTCAGGTGAGTTGATCATTTTCTGTGGCGCGATTGTGGGCGCCGGTTTAGGTTTCCTATGGTTCAACACCTATCCTGCTCAAGTATTTATGGGGGATGTCGGCGCATTAGCCCTAGGTGCTGCGCTCGGTACCGTGGCAGTAATTGTACGTCAGGAGTTGGTGCTGGTGATTATGGGGGGGGTATTTGTGATGGAAACCGTCTCCGTCATATTACAGGTAGCCTCCTACAAACTGACCGGACGGCGTATCTTCCGGATGGCACCGATACACCATCATTTTGAGCTAAAAGGCTGGCCTGAACCGAGGGTAATCGTACGTTTTTGGATCATTACCGTGGTGTTAGTGCTGGTTGGTCTAGCGACATTAAAAATACGTTAACAGGAATCGATGATGTCATTAATCGCATCAGATCAGTTAAGAGTTATTATCGGTTTAGGACAAACTGGGATCTCCTGTGCGCGCTATCTTAAACAAAAAGGGATAGCCTTTGTTTGGGCCGATACGCGATTAGTACCGCCCAATTTAGATATGGTTAAACAAGAATTTCCGGAAGTTGAAATTCATTTGGGGCCATTAGCGTCCGAATTTTTAAGTCATGCTACTGAGATTATTTTAAGCCCGGGTGTGGCGAAAGATGATCAGGCTATTCAAGACGCGGTTAAGAGCGGCGCAAAACTTATCGGTGACATCGATCTCTTTTGTCGAGAAGTCGATGCCCCCATTGTGGCCATAACGGGCTCAAATGCAAAAAGTACAGTGACCACCCTCGTGGGTGAAATGGCTAAAACAGCAGGTATTGAAGTCGGTGTAGGCGGTAACTTAGGTACTCCGGTACTGGATATGCTTAACGAAGCACCCAAGGCGCTATATGTCCTTGAACTGTCCAGTTTTCAGCTAGAAACAACCCATGAATTACGTGCAGCAGCGGCGACTATTTTAAATATCACGCCGGATCATCTGGATCGTTACGAGGGTATGCAAGGATACTATCAAGCCAAGCATCGAATTTATCGTGGCTGCCAAGTAGCCGTTGAAAACTTAGACGATAAACTAACCCATCCGCTGTTGCCGACAAAAACCGAGCTTTGGGGTTTCCGGTTGGGAAAACCCGACTTCAAAGTGTTTGGTCTAATTGAAGAAGAGAATACCACTTGGTTGGCGTTAGGCTCGGAAAAATTATTGGATACGCGTGATCTCAAAATCCCGGGTCGACATAACATGGCCAATGCGCTAGCGGCTTTGGCACTAGGTAAGGCCGTTGATATACCGATGGCAGCAATGTTGGATACGCTAAAAACCTTTCCGGGGTTAGAGCACCGTTGTCAGTGGGTAGCTACCAAGCGCACATTAGATTTTTATAACGATTCCAAAGGTACCAACGTCGGTGCGACAGTCGCGGCACTTGAAGGCTTAGGCGGCACATTGAAACCAGAGCAGCGCATCGTCTTAGTAGCGGGTGGTGATGGTAAAGGAGCGGATTTCGACGACCTCATTGCTCCTGTTAAACAATATGTACGAGCTATCACTCTGATCGGTAAAGATGCGGAAAAAATACGCAGTGCATTACCAGAGACAAACTGCGAAATTTTGCCCAGCTTAAAAGCCGCAGTGGATGCCGCGGTGGCATTGGCTCGTGAAGGCGATATCGTATTGTTATCTCCGGCTTGTGCCAGTATCGATATGTTTAAAAACTACGCTCAACGTGGACAGATGTTTGTCGAGGCGGTGAATAAGTTATGAGTTCGCCCGTGCCTAACTATCAACCCGCGTGGTTCTCCACTCCAAAAGGAGGGGTGTTCCCGTTTGATCCTTGGTTGTTAGGTACCGCTATCGCATTAATCTTGACCGGCTTTGTCATGATTACCTCGGCATCAATGGATGTGGCAGCGGAAAAATTTGGTGGGGCTTTCTTTTTTGCTCAACGCCATGGTTTTTTCATTCTGTTATCAGTCATCACATCGATCATTGTTTACAAAGTCCCAGTAGGTATGTGGCGTAAGCATGGCCATATTTTGTTAGGGATGGGCTTCTTGTTATTGATAGTGGTGCTCATACCGGGTATCGGTCGGGAAGTTAATGGTAGTCGGCGCTGGATCGGGTTGGGGCCATTAAACTTGCAGGCGTCAGAGATCGCTAAGTTTTGCATGGTGATTTATGTAAGCGGTTATCTGGTCAGACGTTTATCAGAAGTGCGCAACAGCTGGATGGGCGTTGTGAAGCCGGTATTACCCTTAGCGTTTTTTGTTTCATTGATGCTACTAGAGCCAGATTACGGTGCGGCAGTGGTGTTAATGGGCACCGTGATGGGAATGATCTTTTTGGGCGGTATGCGTTTTATCCAGTTCTTAATGGTACTGATCTGTGCTGTCGGGCTGATCGGTATGTTGGCGGTCGTGCAACCTTACCGTATGGCGCGGCTCAAATCTTTCCAAGACCCGTGGGCAGACCCGTTTGGCACCGGCTATCAGTTGTCTCAGGCTCAAATCGCGTTTGGGCGGGGAGATTGGTTTGGTACGGGGTTAGGTAACAGTGTTCAAAAGCTATTTTATCTTCCCGAGGCGCATACAGACTTTGTGTACTCAGTATTAGCAGAAGAACTCGGGTTAATTGGCGCGTTAGTTGTTATTATACTCTATGGCATTTTGATTGGTCGTACCTTCTTTATTGGACGACAGGCTGAGAAGCAAAAGCAGTTCTTCATGGGCTATATCGCCTATGGGTTTGGTTTTATTCTTGCGGGTCAGGCCTTGATCAATATTGGTGTAAACGTAGGCGCTTTGCCAACGAAAGGGTTGACGCTTCCTCTGCTGAGTTATGGAGGCAGTAGTTTATTAGTTTGTACGGCGATGATAGCCATCGTATTAAAAATAGATGTTGAATTGAAAAAGTTAAGATTTACACCGCAAACAGTGAATGTCCCAAGGAATCGGCGCGGAGGTCGCTCATGAGTACCCAGAAAACCGCATTAATTATGGCCGGTGGTACGGGTGGTCATGTTTTCCCTGCCTTAGCGACAGCAGATTGCCTGCGCGAACAGGGTGTCACCATTCATTGGATGGGTACCAGTCGGGGTATTGAGTCTCGCGTGGTTCCTGCTGCGGGCATTGAACTTCACACCATCGATGTACAAGGCTTAAGAGGCAAAGGCCGTTTGGGTTTGCTCTTAGCGCCATTTAAATTAGTTAAAGCCGTATGGCAAGCCGTTAAAGTCGTCAGGAAGGTCAAGCCCAATGTTGTACTAGGCATGGGTGGATTTGCCTCAGGGCCGGGTGCGATTGCCGCCAAATTAATGGGTATTCCGCTGGTCATACATGAGCAAAATGCCTTTGCTGGTATGACTAATAAAGTTTCGGCAAAGGTTGCTAATCGCGTGCTTGAAGCGTTCGGTGGTGCATTTGATCCTGCGGTCGACACAGAGGTGACGGGTAATCCTGTCCGTGGTGCTATTTTGAATGTCGCGTCACCTGAAGAGCGTTTTTCACAGCGCAGTGGTGTACTGAATTTGTTGGTCGTCGGTGGCAGTCTAGGTGCTAAAGCGATTAATGAGATAGTGCCAGAAGCGATAGCTGAAATCGAACCGGAAATGCGTCCTAATGTTTGGCATCAAACCGGTAAAGACCATCATAAAGATACCCAATCCTTGTACCGTAAACTGGATTTACACGCCCGAGTGGATGCCTTTATCGAACATATGGATGAAGCCTACGCTTGGGCTGATATCGTGATCTGCCGATCGGGCGCCCTCACGGTGAGTGAGCTTGCCATCGCGGGTGTTCCTGCGTTGTTGGTACCTTTCCCATATGCTGTTGATGACCACCAGACGAAAAATGCGCAATTTTTAGAGCAAGCCGGTGCCGCATGGATCATCCAGCAGTCTGAGTTGAAGAAAGCAGATATTTTAAAAATTTTAAGTGATAAGACGGATCGCACGCTACTCACTGACATGGCAGTGAAAGCGCGTAGCGTAGGTAAGCCAAATGCGAGTCAGCGTGTAGCCAGTATCTGTCTGGAGATAATGAAATGAGTTCGGTTAAGCAGGCTCCTACCGTATATGAAGTTCCCGAAATGCGTCGTATCCGTACCATCCATTTCGTCGGTATTGGCGGGGTAGGGATGTGTGGTATCGCCGAGGTGCTTTGTAACCAAGGTTATAAAATTTCGGGTTCTGATATTCGAGCCTCTGCAACGACAGATCGATTAGTTGCCATGGGTGCCAAAATATTTATTGGTCATGCTGAATCCAACGTAGAAAATGCCAACGTTGTTGTTATTTCCAGTGCGGTTAACGAAACTAATCCTGAAGTAAAAGCAGCGCGTGAAACGCGTATTCCGGTCGTGCGTCGTGCTGAGATGCTAGCTGAGCTGATGCGCTATCGACACGGTGTTGCTGTTGCCGGAACACACGGGAAAACAACGACAACCAGCCTGTTAGCTTCCGTATTTGCAGAGGGAGGTTTAGATCCCACCTTCGTGATTGGTGGTCGTTTAAACAGTGCAGGCACCAATGCCCGAATGGGTGCAAGCCGCTATCTTATCGCCGAAGCAGATGAAAGTGATGCCTCTTTCCTGCATTTGCAGCCGATGGTTTCTATCGTCACCAATATCGATGCTGATCACATGGATACCTACGGTGGTGACTTTAACGTACTGAAAAAGACCTTCGTTGATTTCTTACATAACCTGCCGTTTTACGGTTTAGCCGTTATGTGTGTGGATGATCCAGTTGTGCGTGAAATACTCCCTGAGATCAGCCGTCCAGTGGCTACTTACGGGATCGAGCAAGCCGCGGATTATCAAGCTATTGATATTCGTCAAGACGGTATGCATACACACTTCACCGTGAAGCGTCCAGACGGCCATTCAGATTTAGACATTACCGTGAATATGCCGGGTGTGCATAACGTACTGAATGCTTTGGCGACGATTGCGGTTGCCACAGATGAAGGCATTAATGATGTCGCGATAGCGACCGCGTTGAAGAACTTTGCTGGGGTAGGTCGTCGATTCCAAGTATTAGATGAAGTCAAGGTTGCGGGCGGCTCCGCGATGCTGGTGGATGACTATGGTCATCACCCAAGAGAAGTTCAGGCTGTTGTTGATGCTGTGAAAAAAGGTTGGCCAGATCGCCGTCTGGTGATGATCTATCAACCGCATCGTTACACACGTACGCGTGACCTTTATGAAGATTTTGTACAAGTCTTATCTGGCGTAGATATGCTGATGCTAATGGAAGTGTACGCGGCAGGTGAAGAGCCTATAGCTGGCGCTGACAGTCGTAGCCTGTGTCGGA
>DAIRSP010000060.1:0-14591 GCA_036804365.1 Neptunomonas sp.
CTCGTAAACGACCTGAGACAACGGCAGCACAGGCGCCCGTACCGCACGCTTGCGTCTCACCTGCGCCGCGCTCATAGACGCGAAGATTCACCTCATTTTTGGAGACGACCTCCATAAATCCGATATTGGCGCGGTTCGGGAATACAGAATGGGATTCTAGCTCTGGCCCCCAACTCTCAACCGGTGCACGATCAATAGAATCAACGATTAACACAGCATGGGGATTACCCATAGAAACAGCACCAAACTCAACGGTTTCACCTGAGGCAAGCTGGGTCGAGTAGGTCGTGCTCTTCTCTGTGAAGATGGTAGGTACCTCAACCGGATCTAACTCTGGAGCACCCATATCGACTTCAACTAGGTCACGACCAACAATGTTCAACACAGCTCGCCCACGTGCTGTTTGTACCTTGATGGTGTCACGTAGAACCAGCCCTTTATCACGAACAAATCGCGCAAAGCAGCGAGCACCGTTGCCACAGTGTTCGACCTCACTGCCGTCGGCATTGAAGATACGGTAACGAAAATCCATATCCGGATCGGAGGGTGGTTCAACCAATAACATCTGGTCAAACCCCACCCCAAAATTACGATCAGATAGCTGACGCACGAGATCTGCGTTGATACGGACGCGTTGTGAAATGGCGTCAATGACCATAAAGTCATTACCCAGACCATGCATCTTAGTGAATCGCAGTAGCATCAGTTTTCCTCTGACAGAAGTAATTCACCACGGACAAGATCAACAAACTGCTCACGTTCACGAACGACTTGGAAACGCGCATCATCCACCATCACCTCAGCAGCACGGCCACGGGTGTTGTAGTTAGACGCCATGACAAAGCCGTAAGCTCCGGCTGAGCAGACCGCCAATAGATCACCCGGCGCTAATGCCAACTTGCGATCTTTGCCAAGAAAGTCGCCCGTTTCACAGATCGGCCCCACTAAATCCCAGACCTCTTCATCGGCTGACGAATCTAACTGAGCAGGAATAATCTCTTGGTATGCGCTGTATAACGATGGGCGGATTAGATCGTTCATTGCCGCATCGATAATGGCAAAGTTTTTCTCTTCATTACGCTTAAGGAACTCAACCTTAGTCAGCAGAATACCCGCATTCGCAGAGATAGAACGCCCAGGTTCAAACACTAACTTAAGCTGACGATCACCCAGGCGATCAATAATGGCATCAATGTAGTCTTTTGGCTCTGGTGGAGTCTCGTCGGTGTAACAAACCCCTAAACCACCCCCAAGATCAAGGTGTTCGATCACAATACCCGCTTCAGCTAAACGATCAATTAATGCCAATAGACGATCAAGTGCATCAAGGAAAGGATCGATTTCAGTGAGTTGTGAACCAATGTGGCAATCGACACCGACCACTTTAACGTTCGAAAGCTGAGCAGCTCGCTGGTAAACCTCAAGAGTCGAATCAATCGCAATACCGAACTTGTTCTCTTTCAATCCAGTCGAAATATAAGGGTGCGTGCCAGCATCGACATCCGGATTCACTCGAAATGAGACATCAGCCACCTTGCCAAGCTCAGCAGCGACCGCATTGACGCGCTCTAGCTCTGCTTCAGACTCTATATTGAAACAGTGAATACCCACTTCTAGCGCACGAGCGATCTCTGCCGCCTGTTTGCCAACGCCTGAAAAAACCACCTTCGATGGATCGGCACCCGCCAATAGTACGCGTTCTAATTCGCCCTGAGAGACAATATCAAAACCCGCTCCTAACTTAGCTAACACGTTCAATACTGCTAAGTTAGAGTTAGATTTCACCGCAAAACAGACCAATGCGTCGCGCCCTTCTAAGGCATCAGCGTAAGCCAAATAACCTTGCTCTAAGGCATCACGCGAATAAACGTAAGCGGGTGTACCAACCGCATTAGCGATCTCTGAAACAGTGACATCTTCCGCAAACAATTCTCCGTCGCGGTATTCAAAACTTTCCATTTTCTCTCTCTTTTACGAGTTGGATTGCTGCGACGTTTCCGCACCTGGCATCGAAAGTGGGCCCTTCTGACCACATCCAACGAGTGCACAACAGAACGCCAGTGCTACGAAAATTCGCATAATCAACTCCAATCACGAACTACCCTTTAGTGTCGGGCGTTGGTCCTTAAATTAAAGCCTGAGTATACCCTGATAATAGGTCTTTAGGCGACCACGAAAGGGCTATTTAGCACGGACAAATCTGAGGAAATCAGTATAATGAAGTCAATGTTTACAGGAGGTTAGACAATGAGTGATGCGAACTATTTAGAGCGTGTTGAAGAGACCCTCAACGCACTTGAAGAGCTATTGGACGATGCAGAATCCGATTTAGATTACGACAACAACGGTGCGATGATGACCATCAAGTGCCCTGACCGCAGCCAAATTATTCTTACGCGCCAGCCGCCTGTAAAACAGCTTTGGTTAGCGACCCGCACACAGGGCCTGCACTTTGATTACGATGACACTCAACTAGCCTGGGTTTTAGACTCGGACGGCTCGTTGCTGCGAACTCATCTAATGGCTGCATTCGCCGATCAAACCGACGAACAGCTTGACCTATCTGAGATCTAATTAATGAAAATTCTTGTTACCGGTGCAGCCGGCTTTATAGGGTTTCACGTCAGTCAGTGGCTATGCAACCGCGGTGATGAGGTTGTTGGTATCGATAACCTTAATGACTATTACGAAGTAAGTTTGAAAGAGGCGCGTCTATCTCAACTAAAACCCCTTTCGAATTTCCGCTTTATTAAACTCGATATTGCCGATCGCGATGGGCTAACTAAGCTATTTTCTGAAGAGAAATTTGATCGAGTTGTTCATTTAGCAGCTCAAGCTGGTGTTCGCTACTCTATTGAGAATCCACATGCTTATGCAGACTCCAATCTCGTTGGATTTCTAAATATTCTGGAAGGCTGTCGTCATAACCAAATCGAGCACTTAGTTTACGCATCATCGAGTTCAGTGTACGGCGCAAATGAAACCATTCCGTTCAGCGAAAATAATAATGTTGACCATCCTGTTTCGCTGTATGCCGCGTCTAAAAAGGCTAACGAAGCGATGGCGCATAGTTACAGCCAACTCTACAACTTGCCGACCACAGGCCTGCGCTTCTTTACTGTCTATGGCCCCTGGGGCCGCCCAGATATGTCGCCAATTCTTTTCGCAAAAGCCATTACAGAAGATAAGCCACTTAAGGTATTCAACTACGGTAAGCACCGCCGCGACTTCACCTACATCGATGACATTGTACAAGGCGTAGTGCGTTCACTGGATAACGTGGCCCAACCCAATCCGGAGTGGTCTGGGTTAGATCCCGATCCGGCAACATCAAAAGCGCCTTGGCGTATCTATAACATTGGTAACAGCCAACCTGTCGAGCTGCTCTATTATATTGAGTGCATTGAAAAATCGCTTGGTAAAACGACCGAGAAGGAGTTACTGCCACTCCAACCGGGTGATGTTGAGCATACGTATGCAGACGTAACCGCTTTGATGCGTGATACTGGCTACCAGCCCAATACACCAATTGAAGAGGGTGTAGAGAAGTTCATAGCGTGGTTTAAGTCCTACTACTGTTAATGAGTGTTTAGACTTTGAACCTGTTGATAGAGGCGCTCCAAAGCGCCTCTATTATTTTCTACTACTTGAATGCCAGCTTGAGACATTGAGTGGTTATCTTGAACAAGTAGAGTTTCGATATGATCTGTTAGCTCTGATGTGTCTTGAACCTGGATCAGAGCCCCTTCATTTTTCAGCGTCGAGATGATCGATCGGAAATTATAGTCGCTTGGCCCCATGACAATGGGTAGTCCAAGTGCAGCGGGTTCCAGTGGGTTGTGCCCCCCAGTACCCGAGAAGCTTCCACCGACAAATGCTAGATCGGCGGCGGCATAGTAAGAGAACATCTCACCCAGTGAATCGCCAACCCATATCTGAATACTAGAACCAGCCTGCGATAGTGAACGCTTACCAACATTATCCGAGTAGGCTTTGGCTAACTGATATACTGAATCGAAACGCTCCGGGTGACGGGGTACTAAAATCAGCACCGGACGTTGATCCTGCGGAATAGCACTCCAAGCATCCAACAAAATCTTATCCTCACCCTGATGGGTACTGGCAGCCACTAGCACTTTGCGGGCAAAAGCAGCTTTCCATGCTTTTCCCACCTCAATCTGTTCTTGAGGAAGATCGATATCAAATTTGATACTTCCCGAAACCACCAATCGATTCTCAGGCATTCCAAGCATCTTAAATCGCTTAGCATCTGCTTCATGCTGCGCTAGTAGCACAGTTATCGAATTCAGCACTTGCTTAGTCAGACCAGCAAAACGCATGTAGCCCTTACATGACTTCTCAGACAAACGAGCATTTGCCAACAGAATAGAAATGTCTCGTTTCGAAGTGGCAGATAAAAGGTTTGGCCAGATCTCAGTCTCGACTATGAGCAACAGCCTGGGGGAGTGAGCTTTGAAAAAGAGGGTAAAAAAGAGCGGTAGATCCCATGGCAGGTAACGGTGTTCGACTCGATCTTCAAAACGCTGTTTTACCTGCGCAGCTCCCGTTGGAGTAGTCGTCGTAAAAAGGATCGATTCACCCTGATGTAAGAGTTTCTCAACAAGGGGGCTAATTGCAATGGTTTCGCCAACAGAGACCGCATGAATCCAAATCGGCTGACCTGATGTGCTCTTCTGCACTCCAAAGCGCTCAAGCAGACGTTGTCTGTAAGCTGGGGCTTTTAAGCTACGAACGAACAGGCGAAAAACAAACAGAGGCAGCAGCAGTGTGTATAACGATGTATAGAGCAGCCTAGCCATCTAGCTGCTCACTAAATTGCATGCTATGAAGCTGTGCATAAGCACCATCAAGCGCCAACAACTCAGCGTGAGTGCCTCGCTCAACAATTTCTCCCTGATTCATGACAACGATTAGATCGGCTTTTTCAATCGTGGAGAGGCGGTGGGCAATAATAAGGGTTGTGCGCCCTTTCACAACTTCATCAAGTGCGGCCTGAATATGGCGTTCCGACTCTGTGTCCAGAGCCGAGGTTGCCTCATCAAGAATCAGGATTGGTGCATTTTTCAAAATAGCTCTTGCGATCGCGATGCGCTGTCGCTGCCCACCAGAGAGTAGCACGCCACCCTCGCCAATCTCCGTGTCCAAACCGTTGGGCAGTCGCTCAACGAACTCCATGACATGCGCAGCCTCTGCAGCCAGGTTAATCTGCTCTGGAGTAGATGAAGCAAGCGCACCGTATGCAATATTGTCCGCAATTGTGCCGTTGAAAAGCACAACTTGCTGATTAACCAACGCAATCTGTTCTCGAAGAGACTCTAGCGTACAAGACTCAATTGCCTGCCCATCCAGTAACAGCTCACCCCGCCAGCCATCATTAAAACGCGGCAAAAGGCTTACCAGCGTCGATTTACCAGAACCTGATTTACCCACCAACGCAACGGTCGTTCCTGCAGGGATATCCAAATTAATCTGCTTCAAAGCATCATCCTGAGTCCCAGGATAAGCAAAGCTTAGGTCCGAGAACTTAAGATCACCAACCGATCGACCAAGCTCAATCGAACCCTTATCGACTTCAACAGGCTCATCCATCACCGCAAACACCCCTTCGGAGGCTGCGATACCGCGTTGGATCTTTGTATTAACATCTGTGAGCAATCTTAAGGGTTTAGTGATTAGGCCTGCCGCTGTAAGAAAGGCAACAAAGCCGCCAGTGCTCATGCCAGCTAACACTGTTGGATGCATCGCTACAAATAAAAGAACGGCTAAGGCTATGGCCACCAAAACCTGCACTATGGGGCTGTTTAGTTCTTGAGTAACCGTCAACTTCATAAACTGCTTACGGTTCTGATCACTAGCAGACCTAAAGCGCTTATTTTCAAATTCAGTGCCACCAAAGATCCGAACAACTTCATAGCCACGAATTGCTTCTGATGCTGAGTCCGCAACATCTCCAACAGACTCTTGAATGCCTCGCGCTTGGCGGCGCATTCGTTTTGCCGCAAATAGAACAACTAAACCTATTAAGGGAGCTGTAGTGAAAAATACCAGAGTCAGTTTCCAGTTTAGATAGAGCATATACCCAAATAAACCAAGAACCGTCATCCCCTCACGAAGGCCTATTTTAACCGCTTCAGTAACAGCCTCTGTCACCTGCTCAACATTGTAAGTTAGCTTGGCAAGAAGCTGACCTGAAGAGCTGTTCTTAAAAAAAGAGGCGGGTAATTGCTGAAGCTTCTCAAATAGATCTACTCGAATACCGTGGATAACTTGACGGGCAATATAGGCAAGAGAGTAGGTGCCAATGAAAGTACCAAGGCCTCGTAAAGCAAATACTCCAACAATAAAAAGACCTAAGAAAAATCGCTGATCTAGATTACCTTGTTCAACCGCATCAACCACCATTTCCAACCATTTAGAGGCAGCGGCCTGTGATGCACCAAAAATAGCAAAACCAATAAAACTAATTAGAAAGCCATACCAATAACCGCCAACATACGATAGAAGGCGTTTATAGAGTGACCAACTACTATTATTCTGGTGTGTTTTATTTTTCAAAAATTAGAACCGTATAAACAATATGCGTTGAATCAGTATACCTTAGAGTGCCTCTCGTGTTGCCACAACTTTGTTTGGCTTTTAAACTTTAGATATCAATAGTGATCCGGCTCTTATGAAATCCACATTCAATACACAATTTTTAATGCCAAAATTCTGGGCAACCTGGGCCGGACTATCCCTGCTTCGATTAATCAGGCTATTGCCATTCAGTCTCCAAATTGGAATTGGGTCTCTAGTAGGTAACCTCATCTATCTGATAGCTTTAAAGAGACGGCAAATCACGGAAACTAATTTGGCACTGTGCTTTCCGGAACATGGCGCCTTAAATCGCAAACAAATGACTAAAGATGTCTTCAAAAATAGTGGCATTGGATTAATTGAAACCGCTTGCGCATGGTGGGCCCCACTGAGTAACTTTGACAGCAAAATTAAAATCGAAGGACGTCAATACCTAGATAATGCCCTTATGCAAGGCAAAGGGGTGATCCTGCTAGGAGCACACTATTCAACTCTCGACTTAGGTGGCCTCTTATTCAGCCGATTTTATAATCTTCATACTATGTATCGACCGCACAATAACCCACTGATGGAATCGATAATTGATCGAGGAAGGAGACGTTTCATTAGTTCTTTGATAGATCGGCATGATTTTAGGGGTGTTGTTCGCGCATTAAAGAAAAATGAAATAGTCTGGTACGCACCTGACCAAGATTTTGGTCCCAATAATTCAGTCTATGCCCCCTTTTTTGGTGTCGAAGCAGCCACTGTGACAGCAACAGCTCGACTAGCAAAGTTAAGTAAATCGCCAATAGTGATGCTATCCCACCATCGCAACAGCGATAACACCTATACTCTTCGACTCCATCCGCCAGTTGAACCATTCCCTCTTGAAGATGATCGTGAATCAGCCACCCGTATAAACCAAGAGATTGAAAAAGGAATTCTGTACGATCCGACACAATATATGTGGATGCATCGCCGATTTAAGACCCATCCAAATGGAAAAGGGTTTATGTATAGGAGTGAGTCATGAAGAGGCTAACAATTGTGACTCAGACCTTTCCGCCAAGGACTGGTGGTATGGAGAGCGTTATGTTCTCGCTCGCTAAAAACCTAGCAAACGCGAACTGGCAAATTAACGTAGTGGCAGACAAGCCATTGGTTGGAGAATTTGCCTTTTCTCATACGGCAATTTCAGTGCCTAAATTTGTTCGCAACATCACAAAAAAACTCTATCTCAATCTAATAACAAAACCTGACCTATACCTTTGTGATAGCTGGAAAAGTGTTGAGGCTATACCTAACGATGATGTACCGATTGTTGTACTGGCTCATGGTCAAGAGTATTTAGATACAAAAAAAGAAGACCGCATAAAGCAGGCACTTGATAGAGCGATTAAAATTGTATCTTCATCTAATGCAACCATTGATCTCTTCTGTCATTACAACTTAGATTATCGATCTAAAGCTGTCTGTATCTATCCTACCTACGGGCTCTATGAAGATACTCAGGTTGAAACTAACAACAATGTTACTGCCTCTCTTAGAATTCTCTCTTTAAGCCGAATCGAAAAACGCAAAGGTCTATTCCAGAGTGCCACAGCTCTTCGAGCTCTCCATAAACGAGGCTTGAAAATTGAGTGGAACATTGCTGGTAGCGGGCCAGATTTGGAGGAGCTTAAACAGGAGTGTAACGACTTATCGTTCGTTAACTTTTTGGGACGTGTAAATGATCAAGAGAAAAAGCTGCTCTATCAAACACATGACCTCTTTCTAATGCCAAGCTATCAAAATGGATTGTCTCTTGAAGGCTTTGGAATAACTTATATCGAGGCATCTCAATATGGTTTGCCATCAATTGGTGGGACTGCAGGAGGGGCCTCTGAAGCCGTCTTAGATGGTGTAACCGGTTGGTGCGTAGACGGCGAAGATTCTAAGAAAATTACAACCGCTATAAACGCAGCATATAGTGATCGAAAATTGTTATCAGAATATGGAAAGGCCGCAAAAGAACGATTTGATAAAGAGCTTGTAAGTCATATCGTAACCACTGCTATGTCTGAATGTCTAAACTCAATTTTAAAATCCCTAGGTAATAAAGCATGATCACTTTGTTAATTTTTAGCGTGATAGCTTTCTTGGGAGCTCTATATCTAGCAGCGCACTATAACTTCTGGCGCCCAGTACGTTCTATTAGCCTACCTCGAATATTGATGTATCACAGCATTAGAAAAGACCCTGGGGAAACTCATTCAGAACTTGTTGTAACTCCTGAATCATTTGAGAAACAACTAAAGTTTCTACAAAGCAAAGGCTATAAGTTTTTAACCATTTCAGAACTGCTTAATTCAAAATCCAATCAATATCCTAGAGTTGCTATTACCTTCGATGATGGCTTCAAAGACAACTATGAGATCGCCTTTCCTCTACTTAGAAAATATGGTGCAAAAGCTACGATCTATTTAGCACCTGACATTAACGGCATTGAAAAGCTTACAACAGCTATGATTGAGGAGATGGTTAGATCAGGTCTCATAGAGTTTGGGGCACATACATTAAGTCACTGCAATCTTGAGAAAAGCGATCTTGAAACCGCTAACTTTGAGATCAAAGGCTCTAAAGAGAAAGTCGAAAAGCTAACAGGTATGAGCTGCACAGCCTTCGCTTATCCATTTGGGCGATTTACGGATAATATTGCAGCTATTGTAAAGAAAAACGGTTTTACCTCAGCAGTAACAGTCAAAAAAGGTATTTCTGAGATCATTGATCCCTTCAGAATCATGCGAATCTCAGTGCTTCGCTCAACAAATATTGTGCAATTTAGGATTGCCCTTACAAGAGGTCGCTATAGAGTATGATTAGCGTTTATATGGTCACAAAAAACGAAGAGCACAATATCGAGCGAGCCATTTCAAGTGTTAACGGACTTGGTGAAGTAATTGTTGTAGACAGTGGCAGTACCGATAATACCGTCGAGATAGCTATGAAGTGCGGAGCAAAGGTCAGCCATCATGACTGGCAAGGCATGGCTCAACAGAAAGAGCATGCGAAAAACCTTTGTTCAAATAATTGGGTACTCAATCTCGATGCTGATGAAGAAGTAAGCCCCGATTTAAAATCAGAAATTCTAAATACTATAAAACGAACAGATATCGCGGGCGCCAATATTCCTATTGAAGAATATTTTCTCGGTTTCCCTATTCATGGAAAAACCAAAAAGAATTCTCACATTCGTTTATTCAAAAAGGACAAAGGGACTTATGGTCATGAGCGTTTTCACGAAACACCTACTGTTGAAGGGAATATTATTGATCTTAAAGGTGGAATACGTCATTACGGTGAGGTCTCTGTAGAGGTAAAAGTCAGTAAAATTAACCTCTACTCTTCTGGAAAGGCGATCGATAAGTTTGATAAAGGTAAGGGGTTTTCTTTATTAAAGCTTACGTTGATTATGCCTCTAGCATTTATAAAATCGTATGTTCTGAAACGTAATTTTTTAAACGGAATAAGAGGTTTTATAGGCAGCATGATTAATGCATTTTATGCGTTTCTCAAAGAGGCTAAACTCTATGAAGCTTACCTAAAAGGCAATCAAAAAAACTAAAGACCAGAATATACATCCAGCGTTGAGGACAGCATATTTTGCTTTGTAAATACTTCTGAACAATCTGGAGCTCGTGATACTGACAAGAGTACTTGTGACTTTTCATCCAATTCCGATATCGAGCTCAAAGCCACTTTTCCAGATTTGAAAATTTCACTGAGAATTTCACCCACTCCACCATGATCATAGCCGAGCACTGGGCGTCCTAATGACAGGGCTTCTAAGACAGTTCTGCCAAAGGATTCAGGTTTTGTTGACAGTGAATAGACTATTTCACTGATTGAAAAAATTTCGCGAATATCCTTTCTCGCCCCTGTGAAGGTGACTCGATGCTCTAGACCAAGGTCTTTCACCCTCTGGTAAAGCTCATTGGCATAATCTTTTCTCTTTGGGTCTTCACCGCCAACGATAATCGCGTGAATGTCTTCAAATTCTGGGGCGAGAGAACTCATTAGATCTAAGAAATCATGATGTCCTTTCAAGCGAGTTAGACGCCCAGGTAAACAGAGCAGTCGTTTTCCTTCTAACTGTGGAAACTCATTCAAAAAAGCCTGTTTCCACTCAGAACTGGCTTGATAGCCATAGGGCCACTCTGCTGGATCGACACCTCGATAAACCAGATGAATGTTCGCTTTGGGTGTCTCTGGGTAGTTACTTAAGATGTAATTGCGAACTGTCTCAGAGACAGCGATAACCGCCTCGCCTCGGCACATTATTTGTGAGTACTTACTTACAGAATAGAGACCATGAACAGTAGTGACTAATTTAGGTCTAGCATTTTTTGGTAGGCCGTTCCACGCAAGCCATGCGACCCAAGCAGGCATCCTTGATCGCAAATGAAGTATGTCTGGCTGCTCTTCTTTTAAGAATTTTCGAAATGCCCAGATATGTCGAACAGTCAGTAAAGATTTCTTACCTAAATCCCATTGAATGTGTCGACTGCCTTCGTCTTCTAACTGCGGAACCATGCCACCGCCAGCCGAAACCACTATTGATTGATGCCCATGATCGATAAGGTACTTAGCAACCTCCAAAGTACCTTTTTCTACCCCACCACCATTTAAGGCAGGTAAGACTTGAACGACTTTCATTTAAAGACGAAGGTCCGTTTCTGACTGCTCAAAAAGGTACTTTAGATCATAAAGAACATGTGTATCACGTCCCCAAGATCTGAGGGTATCTAGCCCATACTCTTTAAACTGATTATGCGCGACAGCGATAATGATGGCGTCATACTGGTCGGCTTCGGGCTGTGACACCAGCTCGACATCATACTCATGCTTAGCCTCTTCTGTATCGACCCAAGGGTCATGAATATCCACAGTGACGCCGTAGGTTTCAAGAACCGAGACTATGTCGAGCACTCGAGTATTTCGAAGATCAGGGCAGTTCTCTTTAAACGCCAGTCCCAGTAAAAGCACCTTGCTATCGTTAACATGAATACGACGTTTCAGCATTGCTTTTACTAACTCGTCAGCAACAAACGCCCCCATTCCATCATTGATACGACGGCCTGCAAGAATGACATCTGGTATGTAACCAGCAGATTGAGCTTTATAAGTCAGGTAGTAGGGGTCCACTCCTATACAGTGTCCGCCTACAAGCCCCGGGCGGAATGGCAAGAAATTCCACTTAGTACCTGCCGCCTTGAGAACCTCTTCGGTATCAATACCCAATCGATTAAAGATAATGGCTAGCTCATTAATTAGTGCAATATTAAGATCTCGTTGGGTATTCTCAATAACCTTTGCAGCTTCGGCGACACGTATACTGCTGGCCTTAAAAGTGCCAGCCTCGATGACGGAAGCATAAAGCTGATCCACAAAATCTGCGACATCAGGCGTGGAACCAGAAGTCACTTTCATAATATTGACCAGTCGATGTGTTTTATCACCTGGATTAATTCGCTCAGGACTATAACCAGCATAAAAGTCTTCGTTAAAAGTCAAACCCGAGCCAGACTCAATAACAGGGATACAATCTTCCTCTGTAGCCCCTGGATATACCGTAGACTCATAAATAACAATCGAACCTTGGCTGATCACGCGACCAAGAAGTTCAGACGCTTTAATCAATGGTGTGAGGTCTGGCTGTTTATGACCATTAATAGGGGTTGGAACTGTCACAATAAAGATTGAGCAGTCTTTAAGTTCTAACTCTTTAGCTGTGAAGCATAGGTGTTGTGCTTTCCCCAGCTCCTCTGGGCTAACTTCCAGCGTGGAATCTTTTCCTTTAGACAACTCATCGATGCGTGCTTGATTAATATCGTACCCAACAACCGAACGACTCTTTCCAAACTCAACAGCTAATGGCAATCCAACATAGCCAAGTCCAATAATGGCTATTTTTGCTTCATTATAGTTTGGCAGTTTTACAGCCATGTTCTCTCCAAAATAATCTCTGCGCAGCGGGTTGCTTCTCGAAAATTCGACACTGGACTGACCGGCTTTTGATCGGCAGTTGCACCAACCAATCCTTGCTCAACCAATGAGTCGACGCCCTGTTGCGTTCTTGAATTAGGGGTAGATTCTAAACGTATCAACGAAACAGTGCACCCGGCCGTTAATGCTTCATAGACCATTGAGACACTGTCTGAGCTAACAATGACCTGTTCGGTAGTTGCTAAAGTGTTCGGCAGCCAATCTGCTTCGACTGAATCAGGCTCAATTACTCTGATGCTCTTTTTCGTTCTGAGCATTTGTAACAAGTCGTTGGGAGTTCTTCGTGAAGTCGCTACATTTAACAAACCAGTGGATACTTCAGCTAATGCATCTATTTGATCAATAATGCGCTCATCATCCCAAATGACATGCTTACTGGGCCCACCTAAAAGAATCAACTGGCTGGCCGGTTGTTTGGTTGCCGGCTTCATTCGGTTGATCGCGCCCTTAGTACTAACAACACGATAAGAAGCGGGGGGCGCGTCATGCTCTGGGATCATAGCCAAATTAAAGAAGCTGTAGGGGAGTGACGGACGCATCAATACGATATTTTTTACCCCAAAGCGAAGAGAGAGAATCCAATTCCAGAAATGGGTGGCTCGACCTGCGCTAATAATCAATTTGGGGCGTTTTTTAGCGAAAAATGCACTACTTATACCCTTCAATGTAAGGGTTTTGAACGTCAGATTCGGTTGAAACTCCAGCAATGCTTCAACGAGCCCAAGGGACTGATTAACATGCCCAGGCTTTTCATCACTGATGATCCAGATATCTGCCACAACAAACCTTTTCGCTCTTAGATTCCCTAGGATAAAACAGTTCCCGTCCTAAACACACTTCAATTTAATAAATATCGATTCCAATTTTCCCTCTATGGCTTACAATTGATCGATTAAATTTTGGCGCACTGTTTCTACTGAATAGTACAGTTGTAATTTTAGGAAGATTTTCATGGCAGCATTTGGTTCTCTCTTTATGCCAGAGATGGCGATAACTTGGTTTGATGGCGACAACTGGAGCCCGACTGAAGTAGTCGCTAGTGACTCCATCTCATTTCACCCTGGCGCACATGTGCTGCACTACTCAAGTACCTGCTTTGAAGGGTTGAAGGCGTTTCGTCATGCGGATGGCTCGGTCAAAATTTTCCGTATGGACAAGAATATTGCACGCTTTGCGCAGAGCAGTCGCCTACTTGGTTTGCCTGAAATCGATAAAGCGCAGACACAGCAGATGATCGAATCGATCGTTCGTCAGTATGCAGCTGATGTACCTGAGCCTCCCGGCTCCATGTACATTCGTCCGACACACATAGGAACCGAGCCTGCAATTGGTAAAGCGGCAGTGCCATCCGTTACCTCATGCCAGTACATTCTTCTATCACCCGTGGGTGATTATTTCGCAGGGGGCGATAAAGCACTTCGTCTACTGGTCGATGATGAAGCGATGCGTTGCCCTCCACACATGGGCATGATCAAGAGTGGTGGTAACTACGCTGCAGCAATGGGGCCAATCTTGAAGGCGAAAGCACAAAACCAAGCTGATCAGGTACTCTTCTGTCCTGGCGGTGACGTTCAAGAGACTGGCGCGGCAAACTTCCTGCTTATTGATGGCAACCAGATCATCACTAAAGCGCTGGATGAGAGTTTCTTGCACGGTGTGACTCGTGACTCAATTCTGACATTGGCTCGTGATTTAGGCATGGATGTCCAAGAGCGCCAGCTTTCAATAGAAGAGTTGCTGGAACGTGCGGCGAAACCAGGTTGTGAAGCCGCGTTGTCGGGAACGGCTGCCGTACTGGCTCCAGTGGGCACTCTGATCTACCAAGACAAAGAGTACAAGGTCGGTAACGGTGGAATTGGTGAAACAACCGTTAAGCTTCGTCGCGCACTGAATGACATTCAGTGGGGTAAGGCTGAAGATCCGCACGGTTGGTTAACCCACCTGTAAGTTTTCATCTAAAAAGGGGC
>DAIRSP010000061.1:0-14575 GCA_036804365.1 Neptunomonas sp.
CAGTTCTTGGCTGTGGGCGCTTGGCATCGGAATGGCTGCTACCTCAATTGGACTCCTTGTTATTAGCGGGAATAGACTTTTTATTGATTGGCTCTAGTGGCGCCTTAATGACGATTCCCCTGAACGCCTTGATCCAGTTCCATGCACCTGAAGCTAGCATGGGTAAGGTTCTAGCAGGCAATAACTTTCTTCAAAATATAGCGATGCTGAGCGGGCTTGTGTTGACCGTTATAGCTTCTTTATTTGATCTCTCTGCTTCAGTTTTTTTGTATGTTCTCGCGATTATCGCAACCTTGGGTGCGATCGCGGCCATTATTCGGCTACCCGAAGCCTTTATTCAGTTGATTGTCGCCTCCGTTTTGCAGCGTAAATACAGGTTGCAAGTACTAGGTTTTGAAAACCTTCTGCCCGAAGGGCGGGGGATGCTGTTGCTCGGTAACCATATCAGTTGGTTGGATTGGGCGATGGTACAGTTAGCCTGCCCGAGGCGTATCCATTTTGTGATGGAGCGTGCAATTTATGAACAATGGTATCTTAAGTGGTTTCTCGATATCTTCGGCGTTATCCCTATATCTGGCGGGCATAGCCGTAAAGCACTGCAAAGCGTTAACCAATTATTGAAGGATCGTAAGGTTGTTTGCCTATTTCCCGAGGGGGCTATCAGTTATACGGGTCAGTTAGGTGTTTTTAGGCGTGGGTTTGAGCGAGCTGTTAAAGACTCTGGCGCTGATATTGTTCCCTTCTACTTGAGAGGTTTGTGGGGAAGTCGTTTCTCAAGATCAGGTGAAAGACTGCAATCTTCGAGAATGGGAGCACGCAATGTGATCGTCTCTTTTGGCAGCCCTATGTCTAGCGATGTTTCCGCAAGTGAAGTTAAGCAACAGGTACTTGAGTTGTCGATCAAGGCGTTAGAAGCCGCTAATGAATCACTACCGACGATAGATAATGCGTTCATTCATGCCATGAAGTCTAAAGGATTACCTTGGGCGCTGAGTAACGGCACAGAAAAACCTCGATCCCCAAATACGTTACTCGCGGATACCTTGTTTTATCGTCAGAGACTGAAAAGCCTGCCGGAACATAACATAGGCGTGTTGCTACCAAACTCGGTTGAAGGTTACTCAGCTGTAATGGCCGTTTTAATGTGCGGTAAGCGAATAGTGCCCATAGACGCGACTCAGAGCACAGAGGGTTTGGGTTTGATGATTAGGGAAGCGCACCTAAAAACTATCTTAACCTCGCGGCGCTTTATGCAGACGTTAAAAGATAAAGGCCTTCAATTTGATGAGGAAGATGTTGATGCAAAATATCTCTACCTAGATGATCTTATCGAGCATAGATCGACCTTGCAAAAGCGTTTTTACTCACTTTCAGCATGGACTCTACCCAGGAGCTTGCTTCAATTACTCTTTTCTAAAAATCATCATGCGGAAGATGTCGCCGCTATCATCGCTTCCTCTGCTTGCGTCAATACGCCTCAGAGGGTTGCACTAACACATAGAAATTTAATGGCCAATATTAAGCAGATAGCAGAAGTTTATAATCTGAATGATGACGATATTCTGGTGTCAAGTTTGCCTATGTATACCTCACTAGGCTTAACGTCCTCTTGTTTGCTTCCCTTGGTTGAGGGCGTTCCCTCTATCTGTATTTCAGATCCAACCGATGCCCTAGCCCTTGGCCGAGCTATTGCGCGCTTTAAAGGTACGGTTTTCTGTAGTCGTCCTGAATATCTAGCGGAATATGTATCGGCGGAGCGTTTGCATCCAATGATGTTTGAATCACTTCGCTTTGTTATTTCTGCGTCGAGTAAGTTATCCGCAGAGTTAAAAGAGCGATTTGAGGCGCGCTTTAAAAAGGTCGTCTATGAAGGTTATGGAACCAGTGAAACTTCTCCTTTGAGTAGTGTAAATATTCCAGACAGTTTGGATACACAATGGTGGAGCATTCAGGTCGGGCATAAAGCGGGTACAGTAGGGATGGCTTTGCCTGGAACAATGTTCCGTATTGTTGATCCAGATACACTGGCTCCTCTGGCTTCCCATGAGTTGGGGTTGGTATTGATCGGAGGTAGTCAGACTGTAACGGACTATCGAAACGAGTCGTCCCAGTTCAACAGTAATATTATTCTGTTAGAGGGCATTCGCTGGTATAAAACCCAAGATTTTGGCCGCTTAGATGAAGATGGTTTTTTAAGCATAGAATTGGTGAGCTAAGAATGGCATAATAACTTACTAAGATACTCGGTTATTATTTTTAGTGTGGAGATAGATATGCAAGCATCACCAAAGTCGGCTGGTTTACCCGGTGTTAAGCATGTGATAGCTGTTGCATCGGGAAAAGGCGGTGTAGGAAAGTCTACGACCGCAGCGAATTTGGCGTTAGCACTACTCGCAGAGGGTGCGCGGGTAGGCGTGCTAGATGCTGATATTTATGGCCCAAGTCAAGGTATGATGTTGGGTGTGCCCGTGGGAATGCGACCAGAACCCGTAGGCGAAAAAGCAATGAAGCCGGTGATTGTGCAGGGGCTTCAAATGATGTCTATCAGCTTGCTGATAGATGAAAATACGCCCATGGTTTGGCGTGGGCCTATGGCTAGTGGCGCTCTGCAGCAATTAATTTTGCAAACAGCGTGGGATAATTTGGACTATCTCGTCATTGATATGCCGCCGGGTACGGGTGATATTCAACTGACACTCGCCCAAAAAGTTGCGGTGGATGGTGCAGTTATTGTGACCACACCGCAGGACATCGCTTTGCTTGATGCGAAGAAAGGGATTGAAATGTTTCGTAAAGTCGATATTCCGGTGCTGGGCGTGGTGGAAAACATGAGCACCCACATCTGTAGTCAATGTGGCCATGAAGAACATATATTCGGTGCAGGTGGTGCCGAGCGGATCGCTCGAGATTACGAGACGGAAGTGCTGGGTTCATTGCCGCTATCCTTATCTATTCGTGAAGATGTCGATTCAGGCAAACCAACAGTAGCCTCCAATCCTGAGAGTGATACGGCACAAGCCTACCGAGATATTGCGGTTAAAATTCGAAAAAAACTTGAACTAGCGAGTGGGACGAAGAAAACCGTACCGAGCTTTAGTGTGGTTGAAGATTAAAAATTTGTGTGTAGTGCCTTATTTATCTCGTGATAGATGAGGCATTTTTGTCTTAGAAACGCTATAATACGCCGCTAAAAAATTTTATTCGGATGATGTAATGGGTATTAAGTCAGACAACTGGATACGCCGTATGGCGCAGGAACATCAGATGATCTCTCCATTCGAGGGGGGGCAGGTTCGTCGTACCGACAAAGGGCCTATCGTATCTTATGGGACCTCCAGCTATGGCTATGATGTGCGTTGCGCAGATGAATTCAAAATTTTTACAAACATCAACTCGTCAATTGTTGATCCGAAAGATTTTGACGATGGCAGCTTTGTCGACGTTAAGTCTGATGTTTGTATCATCCCCCCTAATTCATTTGCGTTAGCCCGTACCGTTGAATACTTTAAAATTCCTCGGGATGTACTGACCATCTGTTTGGGTAAAAGTACCTATGCCCGTTGCGGCATTATAGTCAACGTGACACCGCTTGAGCCTGAGTGGGAAGGCCACGTGACACTAGAGTTTTCAAACACCACTCCTTTACCGGCTAAAATTTACGCTAATGAAGGTGTCGCACAAATGTTATTTTTGGGTGCTGATGAGGTGTGTGAAACCTCTTATCGTGACCGAAATGGCAAATATCAAGGTCAAACTGGCGTAGTCGTACCTCGTACATGATGCAAGAAGCACAGCAAAAAATCCGGGATTTCTGGCAGCGAGTAGAGCTGACGATTGATCAATTATTACTAAGTCGACAAGATAATCAGTTCGATGCGGATGCGCTATTGAACGAATATCGTGAAACGCTGCAAAGTATTGATGAAAACCTGACTTTTCATTTTGAAAGTGATGAAGATGATGGTCCGATAGAGATGATTTTTGGGTGCGACGGCTACCCAGAATCAATCCATTCTGTGTTAAGTTTGGTCGGGGCAGCGCCTGCACTCAATGGCATCTGCTTTAAAGCCTTTAATCATCGCTGTGACCCAATTCCGAGCCATATTAATGTAGCCGATGAAGTCTGTGAGTTGAGTGATTATTGGTATTCACTCAATTCTGTAAAAAATAAGTTACATCTCGCTATCTACATGCAGGACGCCCCATCTCTGTTAGATATGGACCCGCGCGTAGAAGCTGTGATGATCTTTTTGGATGCATTGATTGGTGAATATGAGCTGATGACTCGGGTGTGGTCGCTTGATTGGATTGAGCTGCCGGTTGAGCCAACGGATTATGGCCTAAAGCCCTTGTCTGAATTACGCGAAGCGTTTGACCATTTAAAACATGCTGTTTTACCGATTGGTATCACAGTTCATTAATTCATCTGTAGGTAAAGTTGATCTAAAGAGATATGCTTTATCTGTCTACCTTTTGATCGTTGAGAGTCCTGCATGAGCCATTTATTGTCGAAAGTCTTCGACGAGCTAAATCAAGAATATCTGCGTCTTATGGATAGCGGCCATGTTGGACAACCTTTCTTAACAGCGGAAAAGTTGTGTCATCAACGACTCTATCTCACAGGGGATCTATTGGCTGAAGTGGTATCAGAAGACCCTTCGCTACTTGCCTCGCGAGCCAGTGATTTGATTGCTGATAATGCAGAGCGGGATAATCCTTCGGTCGGTGTTATTATCAGTAGCAATATTGTGATGGCAGGCCTAGAGCGATTACTTGCTGTAGCAGTCGAGCATCAATGGCTAGAAATGGATGAAGAAGGGCATATCCTAGTCGACGAGGGTGAGTTAGATCCCCAGCGTAACTATACGGTGACAGCGGACTATAGCGTCTCCGATGTTGCCACTCAAAATTTAACTCAACCCGGCAAAAGTTTACTGACGAAAATTTGTCAGTCTGCTGAGGATGAGTTTCTCGACCTGCTTGAGAATGAAGTTCACGATGCATATCAGTTAGCGCTTCAGGTATCGGGAAACCATGCGGTGTTTTCGCCAGAAGATCTGGCACCTCTAATTAGTGAGAATCCTCTACTGTTAGGGCTTCGTCCTGATAATGTTGTTGATGAGGAACTTTTCGCGGGTGATCCGCCAGCTGGCATTATTATCAGCGGTCATTTAACCCATCTGCTATTAGATCAACTGCTTGATGTGGCTGAGCAAAAGGGCGCTCTGGCTCATGATGCATCTGGCCATCTTATTATTCCGGAAGGCGATGACGATAATCCTGTCATTCATTAATCCGATATCCCATTGATGTATCACCTCTTTGATTTTCTGCACTAATATGGTGCTATGGGGGAACGGTTGAATTTTTTGGTGCACCTTATCTAAGGTTTCTCTCTCTAAACTCTGCTAATAGCCTCAATGATTTCTTTTAGATCTGGTCTGTTATTTGCTGTAACAAATAATGACTGACCAGGATGGAGAGATGAGAGTGCTAGGTATAGAAGCTCAAAACAAGATTATTCAACGACTGACTTTTCTCTATGGCGAAGCTCAAGCGCAAACTTTATATGCATCTTTACTCAAAAAAATTGAGCCTTACCAAGATTCACTTCGTAACAGAATATTCAAATCTCGATGGGACCAGGAAGATATAGTTTTAATCACCTATGGCGACAGTGTTTTGCATTCTGAAGAATCGAGTCGTCTATCAACGTTAAAACGCTTTCTGGATAAATGGTTAGCAGATTCATTCAGTGTGATTCATCTACTGCCTATGTTTCCTTATACCTCGGATGATGGGTTTTCGGTATCTGATTATCGGATGATAAGGTCTGATCTGGGTTCCTGGGAGGATGTTTCAGCGCTAGGTGAGAACTTTGAGCTAATGTTCGATTTTGTTCTCAATCATTGTTCGCGGGTGAGTTTATATTTTGCGGACTTTCGGAGTCAGCAAGACCCCTATAAAGACTTTTTTATTTATGAAGATAATCGGAAAGACTGGTCCCAGGTTGTGCGACCACGAAGCACACCGCTGTTAACAGAGATCCCTACGCATGATGGCCCACGGCATGTTTGGACAACGTTTAGTGCAGATCAGGTTGATTTGAACTATAAAAATCCAAATGTGTTACTTGAAATGATAGATATACTCTTGCTCTACATCACGCGAGGCTCAAGGATTACTCGCTTAGACGCCATCGCTTTTTTATGGAAAGAAGAGGGGACTAGCTGCTTACACTTACCGCAGACCCATGAGGTTGTGAAGTTGCTTAGGGATCTTGTTGATGCATTGTGCCCTGAAGCTATTTTGCTGACCGAGACCAACGTGCCACACACTGAAAATATCAGTTATTTCGGGCAAGGTGATGAGGCTCACATGGTCTACCAATTTAGCCTGCCGCCTTTGTTATTGCATGCGATTCATAGTGGTACCACGCACTATCTTTATCAATGGTTGAAGGATTTAACCGCACCCCCGATCGGATGTACTTATTTCAACTTCACCGCATCTCATGATGGTATTGGAGTACGACCGTTAGAAGGTCTGTTGCCGGCAGAGGAGATCAAACAGCTGCTTGAGAATATGCGTGCCCGTGGTGCTTTCGTGTCGACGCGGCGCAACACTTTAGGTGAGGATGTCCCTTATGAGATCAATGTTACCTTTTACGATGCCTTTAGGAATCCCGGTCATCGGTCGGCACCTTGGCAGGTGGCTCGTTATCTTCTCTCTCAGACATTTGCGTTAAGTTTGCGTGGTGTGGCGGGTATCTATATTCACTCCCTGGTCGGCACGCCTAATGATCACAAACGCGTTGAAGTGACTGGCACCACTCGCGCTATTAACCGTCATCAGTGGGACATAGAGGAGCTTGAAGCACTATTGGAAGTGCATGAAAGCTCGACCTATACGCTGATGCGCGAGTATTTACGACGGATTAGGATTCGGCGTCAGCAAAGCGCATTCCATCCTGATGCCGAACAACTGGTATTAGATCTAGATGAAGGTTTGATGGGTATTATGCGGGTTGCGGAGGATGGGCAACGTATTATCGCGCTTTATAACTTTACTAAAGTTTTCCGCTATGTGGGGGAAACCAAGTTGAAGGCTTTGCTAGGAACTGATATTGATCGATGGAAGGACTTGCTCCACGATCAACCTCTTGTGCATATTGATGGAGCTATTAAGATTAAGCCCTATGCCTGTCACTGGCTCACCTTAGTAAGCCAGTAATTTAAAGGATCATTAAGAGGCGTTGTCGAGTTCGACGGCCTCTTGAAGTTGCTCTGGAAGATCGGGGAACGCACTAAATACACGATTCCAGTTCGGTATAAATGGAATTTCCATCGGATTTTGGGCGTAGGTATCGCCGGCATCGAGTATGCTAGAAGCAAAAAATTCGATCGTTTGTGTTTCGCTATTGATATCAATGGAGAGGCCATTTATATGAGCATCAGCATCATATTTTTCGAGCATATCTAGGGCTTCGCGCAGATAAACGGCTTTTAATGCTCGGAAGAAAGCACTGTCCATTGCCGTTCCCTCTGTGCCTAATTTTCTAAAGACCGCTTTGGCTATTTCGTAAGTCATCCTCGATAGACCGCCTTCATGATCGGAGCTGCCCATCTCTTGGTGCTTGTGATCATAATTGTCCGCTATATCAACTTGGCAGACACGGCGGCTCGTCATGTTGCGGTAAGCTTCCGAAAGAATGCCAATTTCAAGCCCCCAGTCGCTTGGAATGCGAATGGCGCTGAGAAGATCGGTACTTAATGAAAACTCACCCGATAAGGGGTAACGAAAAGCGTCTAAAAACTCCAAATATTCAGTGTTGCCTAGCAGCTTTTTCAGCGATGTGATCAGCGGTTGGACAAAGAGACGAGTAACGCGTCCACTGAGCTTGCCTTGGCTGTTAACACGGGTGTAATAGCCTTTACAAAATTCAAAGTCTAGTGCTGGGCTTACGATGGGGTAGAACAGACGAGCAGGAATATCGCGGCTGTAAGTCAGGATGTCGCAATCATGTAGCGCCACCGCTTTACTGTTGTTTGCCGCTAATATATAGCCGATACAATACCAGACGTTACGCCCTTTACCGGGCTGATTGGGGCCTAGATTAGCGGCTTCTAACTGCTTTGCTATGGCTTGTAAGCGTGGGCCATCATTCCATAAAATGCGTTTTTGCTGAGGTAGGCGATCAAAAAATTTCTTAGCGGCTTCAAACTGTGCTTCGTTTGCTTGATCCAATCCTATAACAATTTGATTGATGTAATCTGCTTTTTGAAGCTCAGTAATGATGCCTTCAAGAGCAGGGCCTTCTAACTCAGAATACAATGAAGGAAGAAGAAGTGTCATAGGGTTACGTTTAGCATAGCGACGCAGCTCGTTCTCAATTTTCTCTAAATCATAACCGGGCAGTCGGTGTAAAGTCGTGATCGAGCCTGTTTGTTTATAATCGGCCATCGTTAGTCTCCTAATGCTGCAAGTATTTGTAAAATTGCAGTGTTCCAGCCCTTAGGACCAGGTTCTTGTGTCTTAATAATCTGATTTTTAGGGGTCGATTGAAGCGAAATAGGTGTGCCACTTGGGTTGTTTACAATGACACCGATATCCGCAGCGCGAAGCATGTCGAGATCATTAGGGCCATCTCCTAAAGCAATAACGGTAGGGCGTATGGAGTGTGTTGCAGTATATTGTTTTACAAGGGCTTGCATCGCTGTCACTTTGTCAGTTTCACCCATCACATGCCAAAAGCGCCCCCCTTGTTTTAGCGTCAGCTTGTAGTCAGCTAAATCTCGCTTAAATTCGAGGAGATGTTCACCGCTACCGTGCCATAGGATAGGTTCGGATGCGCTGCGCTTTTTGGCGTGAGCTGCAGAGAGCAGATCTAACCCCGTCTTTTGAGAAAGTGTTTCTATGCTCCAATCTTGAAAGCCCATAAAAGGGTAGTGGTTTCTATCCCTCAGTTGGTTGAGTATCCGGCAAATAGAAACGTAATCTGGACCCAATAGCTGGGTATCTCGGGTGACAGGGTTAAATATCAAACTGCCATTTTCCGCAATAATGGGACTCTCAGGTGCTAATGCCTCCGCCAATATTTTCATCTCTTCTAGTGTCTTACTAGAGTTTAAAATGACTGGAATTGACTCAGCTTTTAATCTGTTAAGTGCGGACTCGGCCTCTGAAAATTGATAGGTGTGATGATCCAGCAGAGTGCCATCAAGGTCGGTGAATACCAACGCAGGAAGCTTCATGAATCATTCTCCTTTTTTTGTTTTAAATTGAGTTGCGCTAAATTTTGAACAGCACACATGGTTATCCATGCAAGAATGAGGCCGATCTATAAAATAGATGGGTGAAAAAAAGCCCGCTTAGTAGCGGGCTTATCTGTGTAACAGGAGGGTTTAGCTTTTAGGTGCTAACCACTCATCTAAACCGAGAAGATCATCGGGAGCTAAAGTACCAACGGTTTGCTTGAACTTAAATAGATTGAGAACATAGTCCAATCGTGCGTTCGCATAGTCGCGTTGAGCGGCATAGAGTGCCTGCTCTGCGGTTAAAACATCGACAACATTTCGTGTACCAACATTGAAGCCTTCGCTAGTAGCATCTAATGCAGCCTGGCTTGAAACAATACTTTGCTTACGCGCATTAACGCTGAGTACATTAGTTTTAAGATCGCGGAGTAGACTACGGGTCGATTGCTTTAAGCCTCTGAGTGCATCTTCATGCGATTGCATAGACGCATCCATTTGCGCGTAGGCTTGGCGGGATTTAGAGCTAATCGCTCCCCCTTGATAGAGAGGAACGCTTAACTTAATACCTACTACGTTAGAGCGAACTAAAACGTTAGTTGAAACGGTGCCTTTGTCATAATCGTGTGTCGCATTCAGCTCAACAGTAGGGTAGTGACCTGCACGCGCGATCTTTGCATTTTGTTCCGCTACGTTGATATCCAAGGCCGCTAAGCGCAGGGCTAAATTACCCTCAAGTCCTTTTTTTAGCCAAGCATCAGGCGTAGCCGGTTCAATATTATCTATCGGGTAGTCGGCTTTTAGGACATCTACTTGGCTATAAGCTTGACCGGTCAGACGCTCAAGTGCTTCATAGCTATTATCCAAAGCACCTTCTGCTTCAATTAAGCTAACACGCGCATTATCGTAACTGGCTTGTGCTTCATGAACATCGGTTATTGCAATCAGACCTACATCAAACTGTGCATTAACCTGATCCAAACGGCGCTTAATCGCTCTTTCTTGTGCTTCTGCCGTGCTTAGGTTGCTCTGTGCACGAAGTACGTTTAGGTAGGTTTCTACCGAGCGAAGTATCAAGTTTTGTTGTGCCTGATCAAAGCGCAGTTGTGCCTGTTGATCGACGAACTTACCCTGTTGATAGGTAAACCATTTTTCTGCCGAGAAAATAGGTTGTACAAGGCTAATGGTGTAGCCATGGTTGTTAAATGAGTTGTAGCTACTATCTGCGTAGCTTGTGCCCGCTGTTGCGGCAACACTTGGCAATAAAACCGACTTTGCTTGGTTCAGTATCTCTTTATTAGAGCGGAACGTGGCCTCAGCAATTTTGAGTTGAGGGTCGTTAGAGAGCGCCTGTTGGTAAACGTCTTCTAATAAAGCCGCTTGAGAGACGACTGCTGTGCTACACAAGCTGGCAACTAAAATCGAGCGAATGGCTTTTGATAGTGTGGTCATTTGTCTAATCCTTACTGCAATGATTCTGCATATTCTTGTTCGATCGTGTTTTCTGAACGTTTTCCTAAAAAGCTATAAACGCTCGGAATAACAAATAAGGTCATAAGCGTTCCGAACAACATGCCGCCAACGATAACCCAACCAATCTGTTCCCTAGATTCAGCACCTGCACCGACAGCCAGTGCAAGTGGTAATGCGCCTAATACGGTTGCGCCGGTCGTCATTAAGATAGGGCGTAAGCGTAATGAAGCTGCTTCTACCACAGAATCTCGGAGTGATTTGCCTTGCTCTTGTAACTGATTGGCAAACTCTACAATCAGAATACCATGTTTGGCTATTAAACCAATGAGCGTGATCAAGCCTATCTGACTATAAATGTTGATTGAACCGCCTGTGTAATACAGCGTTACCAGAGCCCCAAAAATAGCTGGTGGCACTGAGAGTAAAATGATGAACGGGTTTTTAAAGCTTTCAAACTGAGCCGCAAGGACTAAGAAGATAAAGATAAGCGCGAGTGCAAATGTCGTTTGTAGGCTATCACTTGAGTCTTTAAACTCACGCGACTGGCCGCCAAAGTCGTAACTTGCTAATGGAGCGACCTCTTTGAGGGTCGTTTCCAAATAATCTAATGCCTCACCTACACTGTGCCCAGGTGCTAACATCGCTTGGATTTTAACCGCTTTTACCTTGTCAAAATGGTTTAACTCACGTGGCGCTACCGTCTCTCTTACCGTGGTAAGGTTAGACATCTGAATCATGTCACCGCTATCGCTGCGTACGTAAAGGTTTGAAAGATCAGATGGGCTATTACGCTGATCCTTTTCAACCTGAACAATTACATCATACTGATCGCCATCCTGCTTGAAACGCGTCACACTTCTACCGGCGATATAGCTCTCTAGGGTGCGTCCTATACGCTCTACCGGTACACCGATATCAGAGGCTTTGTTACGATCTATATCGATCTGTAGTTCTGGCTTATTAAGTTTTAAGTCAGAATCAGGCTGCACAAACATGGGGTTTGTATAGATTTTGGCCATCAGCTTGTCGGTAATCTCCTTAAGCTCATCGTAGGTGCCGTTAGACTTTACAATAAACTCCACGGGACGCGAGATGATACTCTGGCCAAGTGATGGTGGATTTAAAGCGAACGACATGTTCCCAGTGACGCCACCATAAAGCTTAGGTGTAATCTCTGCGACTATCGCTTGCTGACTGCGCTCTCGTTCACTCCACGGCTTTAGACCCATAAAACTAATAGAGTTAGTTTCTGCCGGAAAGCCCGTTACGGTGAAGTATCTGTTTTGCTCGGGTACCGTTGATATAATTCTCTCGACGCCTTTGGAGTAGCGGTTAACATAATCAACGGATGCTCCGTCAGGGTTAATAGAGAAGGCCATCACGGTGCCACGGTCTTCTAATGGAGCAAGTTCCTTCGGCAGTTTGTCGTAAAAATGCCATGCGCCCCAGCTACTGGCTAACATAACAACGAGCATAACGACGATATTACTGAGTAACTTGTTGAGTAATGCACGGTAGCCGCGAGTAATTGCATTTAAAGCACCTTCAATAAGACTAAAGATGAATGAATGCTTCTTTTCATGACGGAGCATTTTAGAGCTCATCATCGGCGACAGTGTCAGAGCAATAAAGCCTGAGATTAGAACCGCGCCCGCTAATGTCAGCGCGAACTCGGTAAATAGCTTGCCTGTTCGACCCGGTGTTAATGCCACCGGCACATACACTGCCACCAACGTCAGCGTTGTTGCGACGATAGCAAAACCCACTTCTCGACTACCCACAAAAGCGGCTTTGATAGGCGACATTCCTTCTTCAACATGTCGGTAGATGTTTTCTAGCATAACGATCGCGTCATCTACAACGAGGCCTATCGCCAGCACCATTGAGAGAAGAGTCAGCGTATTGATGGAATAGTCCAGCACATACATGATGGCGAATGCGCCAACCAGTGATAGCGGGATAGTTACAACGGGAATCAAGGTTGCACGTAAATTTCTTAAAAAGAAGAAGATAACGACAACAACTAATATGCCCGCTTCAGCTAATGTTTTGAATACGGAGTCTATCGACTTTTGAATAAAGATAGAGGAGTCATAGGCCACGTTAACTTGCATTCCGTCTGGAAGAATCTGTTTGATATTCTCCATCTCAGCGCGGATGCCATTAGATACATCTAATGGGTTAGCGGTTGATTGCTTCACGACACCCATCGCTACCGCATTTTCACCATTAAAGCGGCCAATGATACGCTCAGATTCAGGTGCTACTTCAACCTTGGCTATATCTTTGATTCGAATAGGATAGCTGTCGTCATTACGGACGATAACGGACTCAAATTGCTCAACCGTGTTAAGGTCGCTGTTAGTCAAAACACTAAACTCTCGCTCTGTGCTTTCAACACGTCCAGCAGGCACTTCAAGGTTTTGTGCGCTCAGTGCCGCTTCAACATCACTTGGGGTGATGCCGTACGACACAAGCTTGTTCGGATCCATCCAAATACGCATAGAGTAACGACGCTCACCCGCGATGCGAATGTTTGCGACACCTTGAACGGTTTGCAGTGGATCTTTTACGCGTTTATCCGCAAAGTCGGAGACTTCCATTGGTGAGTGTTTGGTCGATGAAAAAGCCAACCAGATAATTGGTTGGGCATCGGCTTCAGATTTAGCCACAATTGGCTCATCAACATCATCAGGCAGCGCACCTCGTACTCGACCTACGCGGTCGCGGACATCGCTGGCCGCCGCATCTGGATCTCTATCCAATTTGAAGTTGATGGTTATTTGGCTTTTTTCTGAACGGCTGATCGAGCTGATAAAGTCTATCCCTTCGATGCCCGATAATGAGTCTTCAATAATTTGCGTGACCTGTGTCTCGATAATAGACGCGCTGGCACCAGAATAGTTGGTTTCTACCGTAATGACTGGAACGTCTATTTTAGGGTATTCACGAATGGTCAGGCGGTCGTAAGCGATAATACCCAAAAGCAGAAGCAGCAGACTCATGACAGTCGCTAGCACAGGGCGTTTGACGCTGATATCAGATAAAACCATAAGAGTTAACCTTCCTGTTTAGCTGTGGGTTCAGCGTCAGCTTTTGGGAAAATGGGAGTGATTGGCATGCCCGGACGGAGTTTAATCTGTCCAGCAGTGACAATGACATCATCTGAAGAGATACCAGAGACAATCTGAACTTCGCCATTACGACGTATACCGAGCGTTACAGGCACTATGGATACAGTATTCTGTTGATCCATGCGCATCACTAGGAAGCTATTGTTGTTTGGGATAATAGCCTGTTCAGGGATCATATAAGCGTGATCCTCAGTATCTAGTTGAATCTTGATGGCGCTAAATAAACCCGCGCGGAGTTGACCGTTGGTATTGTCGAGCTTAGCTTTAACTTTGATGCTGTGGCTTTGGGGGTCAGCAAAAGGCGCAATCGCGTAGATTTCCCCAGTGAAACTAGTGTCTGGAAATGCAGCAATCTCTAACTGTACCGTTTGACCCTGTTTGATTTGAGTTAAAGCAGTTTCAGGTAAGCTAAACTCTACCTTCATTTTGCTGGTGTCACTCAGCAGCACGAGATCTTGGCCGGTTGTTACATAATCACCCGGGCTAACGCTTCTTAAGCCAACTAAACCTTTAAAGGGCGCGCGAATCGTCATTTTATTGAGCAGAGTTTTGGCAACCTCTAGTTGGGCTTCATCAACGCGAAGCTGTGCAAGGGTAGAGTCTCTATCATTTTCTGATCCGACTTTACGTGCCAAGAGTTTTTCAGCGCGTTTATACTCATTCTGACTCAGCTTGACGCGAGCTGCAGCCTGAGCCACTTCTGCTTTATAGGAG
>DAIRSP010000062.1:0-14455 GCA_036804365.1 Neptunomonas sp.
TTGAATGGGTATTGTTTTTTGCCTGATGTGAAAGCTTGCCTTTTGAGCTTTTGAGTTACAGCTGTACTTTATGAAAATTACTCTTCATTCAATGAACTCATGTACTCTTCTTTCATGTCTAAGTAGTCATAATCGCATATGCCTACATACTCTAAGCTTGTGAGTAACTCTGGGTTAAGCTCCTCATCTTTTTCGAGGCGCCAATAATGCCGGTATGTTTTACTGATATCTTTAGCAATACTTAAAATAGCTAAGTGCATTAAGGTATCGTCTGCTTTCGATCTATATTTGATTAACACTTCTGGGTATTTAGCTTGCAGTAAAATAGCTTTATACACTTCTGCTGGCATTTTCCAGTTATTTGCCAATTTGCCACCCACAGTGTAGTGATTGACTCCGTAAATCGACTCCTCTTGCTCTATTAAGTATTTAGGGTGCTTCCCGTGAGCTTGTTGTAGAAGTTCTAAATAGTCACTACTTGCCTGCATCAAAATGGGTATGCCACAATCATGCAACATACCAAGAGAGTAGCCGCTATCTGGATCTAGATTTGTATGATTCTTGATAAGACTATGGCTGATACCAGCTACTTCGCTTGCGGTATCCCAGAAGCGGTCAAGCTTCTGCCCTTTGCTCAATGAAGACTTCAAAATAGATAGCTTAACTAAGCTAAAGAGGCGGCCTAAACCCAAGTAAACAATTGCGTTTGATATAGATGTTACAGGTTTTTTTAGGGCAAAGCAGGGTGAATTCACGGTCGCGAGAATGATCGAGTACAGTCCAGCGTCCTGTTTTAATGTGGTGATAATCAAGTCTATATCGGGATCATTATCCTGCATTATTTTTTGTAGCTGAACTAAAGTGTCAGGTCGAGCAGGGATGCTGTATTTTAATGAAACCTTACCCTTTGATGGCATAATAACTCCTCGAATAAATTACCTTTTAAGGGTAGCCCTTGTTCGAGAGTTTTGCTGTGTTTTGTTATCTATAACCTTATTTTTTAAGTGTTATTTAATCATCACAACTTTGTTTCTAGAATTTTTTCTTTTCTTATTCACTTTACGCTCATAGGTCGGGTTAGGTATGCAATCAATTACAGGGGTGATTTTGGCTGGAGGGATGGGGCGCCGGATGAATAATAGAGATAAGGGGCTGATTGTTTATAAAAATAAGCCACTCATTGAACACGCGATCGGTTTATTGCAACCTCAAGTAGATGAGTGTCTTATTATTGCTAATCGAAGTCTCGATCTTTATAGATCTTATGGTTACAGGGTTATACCGGACTTCGTTTCAGGGTATCAAGGTCCTTTAGTTGGGATGGCCTCTGGTTTACAGACGGCTCTGACTGATTGGGTGGCTTTTATTCCATGTGATGAACCCTTCCTGCCTACAGATCTTGTTAAGAGATTGTTTCTATCGATTTTAAATAGTGGCGCAAATCTTGCTGTTGCTCATGATGGCCATCGGCTACACCCAGTGGTTTCGTTAGTACACGTATCTTTATTGCCGGCACTTCTGTCATCAATACAGAATAATCATCTGAAGTTGCAAAGGTGGTTTGATGAACAAGGGGCTGCAGTTGTAGATTTTTCAGATTGTCCTGAGTGTTTTGTGAACATTAATACTCAGGCTGATTTAGAAAAGTTATCCACTTAAAGGGTGGATGGCTAATTTATCTGATTTGCTTTTATATTTATTAGTCTAACCTAATATTTAAATCATTATATGTTTGCTGTATTTTGTAAGTTTTTATTGAGGTACTGGTATGTCTGAAGCATTGCTTGATCCTTTCGGTAGAAAGATTACCTACCTTCGTATGTCGGTAACCGATAGGTGTGATTACCGCTGCGTATACTGCATGGATGAAGTAATGACTTTCCTGCCTAAGCAGCAAGTATTGTCGCTTGAGGAGATTCATTTTATAGCAAAAGCCTTCACGCAACTGGGTGTAAATAAAATTCGCCTAACAGGTGGTGAGCCTCTTGTAAGAAAGGATGTTATTAGTCTGTTTGAGTCTATTGGTCGACTACCTGGATTGAATGACTTCTGTTTAACGACAAATGGCTCTCAGTTACAACGTTATGCCGTCGATCTGAAAAATGCGGGTGTTAATAGGATCAATGTTAGCTTAGATAGCTTAAATCCTACGTTGTTTTCTGAGTTAACTAGAAAGGGGCACCTTGATCAGGTGCTCGCTGGTATCGATAAGGCATCATCTGCCGGCTTTAAGCGTATAAAAATTAATGCAGTAGTGCTTAAAGGGCGCAACGATCATGAAGTGTTAGATTTAATTGAATACGCTCGTGACCGTGAATTAGACATCTCTTTTATTGAAGAGATGCCCCTTGGAAATATATCTGAGCATAAAAGAGAAGAAACCTATTGCTCCAGTGATGAGCTTCGTACATTGATCTCTAAACGCTATCCGCTTTTCCCCTCAGCAGAATCTACCGGTGGACCCTCCAAATATTGGGTCATGGCTGACTCTGTAAGCAAAGTGGGGTTTATCTCCCCGCACAGTCATAACTTCTGTGGTGAATGTAATAGGGTGCGTGTCACTGTTGAGGGTAAGCTACTGCTTTGTCTTGGTAATGAGAATGCAGTTGATTTAAAGTCTATCATTCGTCGTTATCCTGGTGATCTGGAAAAACTTAAAGACGTCATTAAAAATGCCATCATGCACAAGCCGGAGAAGCATCACTTCACCACAGATGGTGCGGTTCAGATCGTGCGGTTTATGAATACAACAGGTGGTTGATTCGTTATCATAACCGTAAATATTCTAAGGCACTCTTTTTTACATGATTAATATTGCAGCTATCTCTTTCTGTTATGACGCAGTCGAAGATAGAGTTCGACTCATTGGGAATATGGATAATGGACAACCGCGAATTGATTTCTGGTTAACTCGAAGTCTTGTATTACGTTTGCTTAAGGCTTCTTCCAAATTCATTAAATCATCATCAGATCGTCTCGATCAGGTTCCTATAGAGCATCGCTCTGCAATGGCTCAATTTGAACATGATAGAGCTCAGCTGACTGAAGATATTCAACAGGTTGCCAATGTCGATCATACTCAGCATCTTTCAGTATTATTAAAACGGCTTGATATCAGTATAAAGGAACATCGCTACCAACTGAGCTTTTTTACCGAAGGCTCTGAATCACCAGTGGCAGTTAGCGTGCTCACAGAAGCTGAAATGCATCGAGTTTTAAGCTTGATTCATGCAGGATCTAAACATCTTGATTGGGGCTTTGGTGATTTTATATTTGATCAAGATGCTACACCCATGAGGCTTCAATAATTGTCGTATGATGCTAACGCACCAAGAAAGCCATTTGTTGCAAGAGGGTCTCGAATAGGGCGCTGCCTTGGGTGTTTATTACCTCAGACGAGTTGTATCTGCTCTGAAAAACCAAAGGTGGCTTCGCGTGCTGTTTTTTGGTTACTGACGCACCATGATGAAATTTATAAGCCTACCAATACCGGCAGATTAATTGTCGATGCTATCCAGGATTCGCGTGTGTTTGAATGGTCGAGGACTGAACCGCCTACAGCATTTTTGGAAGTATTGAACGATCCTTGTTACGCTCCGTGTATTGTTTTTCCTGAGGGAGAGGGGTATGAAAATCGGATGATCAAAGCGGATCAATTGGTGGATAAGATCCCTGCTTTTATCATCTTAGATGGAACTTGGAGGCAGGCTAGACGCATGTTTAGGTTGAGTCGTTACCTAGATCATCTACCTGTCATTCAGCCAATGAGTTTTAGTACCTCTCAATATGATTTGAGACAGTCTGCCGAGCCTCATCATCTTTGTACAGCAGAGGTTGGTGTTTCTATGTTAAAGGATATAGGTCAAGCCTTGGGAGCCGAAGCGCTTGATGCATATTTTCAGCTATTTAATGCTGAGTATATAAGTTCTCGTCGTTCATTAAATACCACGCATATTTCCGATATTGCTCGGCAAAGATTAGCGGCGCTTAAGTGATCGTGAGTGCTCATGAGCATTCGAGTAAAAAGGTGACAGGCCCATCGTTTATCAGTCCTACCTGCATATCGGCTCCATATTCGCCGGTTGCGACCTTTATGTTGTGTAGTTGGGCCTTCTCTATAAAGTAATTATAGATATTCAGACCATGCTCGGGGCTTGCCCCGTTCGAAAATCCTGGTCGGAGTCCCTTATTCGTTTCTGCCACAAGGGTAAATTGTGACACTATTAACAGGTCCCCTCCGGCTTGCAGCAGATTTAGATTCATCTTGTCATCTGCATCAGGAAAGATGCGGTAATGTAAAATTTTATGCAGTAGTTTATCAGCGATAGCGGGCGTATCTTCTTTTTCTACGCCGAGTAAAAGAAGGATTCCCTTTCTTATTTCCCCTACTCGTTGGTTCCTAACATCAACTGAAGCAGATTTAACCCTTTGAATTAAGCCTTTCATCTCTAAGCTCTGGATATGGCGAATTCGTCGGTCGCTCTAATTAAGTTATCAATTATCCCAGCTTCAAAAGCCGAGTGGCCTGCATCTCGTACGATATGTAACTCAGCATTAGGTAGTGCCTGATGTAATAGATAAGCCTGTTCAATTGGACACACTATATCATATCGGCCATGCACAATAATGGTGCTAATCTCGTTTATACGAGAGGCTTGATTAATAATTTGATTCTCTTCTATAAACGCATTGTTAATAAAGTAATGTGCTTCTATACGTGCCATCGCCAAAGCGATATGAGGATCGGCAAAGTGCTCTACTAAGTTAGGATTAGGATCTAAAGTAGAGCAACGGCCTTCCCAAACAGACCAAGCCTTTGCAGCAGCCATCCTCTGTAACTCATTAGAAGAAGTCAGTCGCTTATAATAGGCTTCTAAAAGCTGATTCTGTTCTTCTTGTGGAATAGGGTGTAAGTAATCATGCCAATAATCCGGGAAAATATAACTCGCGCCTTCCTGATAAAACCAGTGAATATCTCGCTGACGAGCTAGGAATATACCTCTTAATATTAAGCCTGATACCTTCCCGGGAAAGGCCTGCGCGTATAAGAGACTCAGAGTTGACCCCCATGAACCCCCAAAGAGTAACCATTCATCAACATTAAGGTGTTCACGTATTAACTCTATATCGGCTATGAGATGTTGAGTTGTGTTTTTTTCTAGCGAAGCATGAGGAGTAGAGCGCCCAGCGCCTCGTTGATCAAAAAGGATAATGCGATATTTTTCTGGATGAAAAAAACTTCTATGTGCGCTGCTGCAACCACCGCCAGGACCACCGTGAACAAAAAGTACCGGTATGCCTTCCGCATTTCCGCTCTCTTCAACATAGAGAGTATGCCCGTCATGGGTTTGCAGAAAATGTTCTTTGTACGGGGAGACTTCAGGGTACAGCGTGCGCATGGTAAATCCTTAATCATTTGATGATCAAGTATCAGTATATAAGCTAGGAAGGATAGAGGGGAGTAATAGCGAAAAAAAAGGCGACTAAACGTCGCCTTTTTTGATCTAAATCGATTACTTGCCGCTGCGTGAGAAACGCTTACGCTCATTCTCAGTTAAGAACTTTTTACGTAAACGGATATGGTTAGGTGTTACCTCAACCAACTCGTCATCTTCGATGAAATCGAGAGCTTGCTCTAGTGTGAAGCGGATTGCAGGTGTTAGCTGGATGTTTTCGTCAGTACCTGAAGCGCGCACGTTGGTTAGCTGTTTACCTTTAATTGGGTTAACAGCTAAGTCGTTGCTACGGCTGTGGATGCCTAAAATCATACCTTCGTAAACTTCAACGTTTGGTACGATGCATAGACGACCGCGCTCTTGCAGGTTCCATAGTGAGTAACCTAGTGCCTTACCTGTCACCATAGATACCAATACGCCGTTGCTGCGGAAGACAACTTCACCTTCTTTTACTGGGCCATAATGATCAAATACAGAGGTCATGATGCCGGTACCTGAAGTCATGGTCAGGAATTGGCTACGGAAGCCAATTAGGCCGCGTGAAGGGATCATAAATGTTAGACGAATACGGCCAGTGCCATCCACTTCCATATTCGTCATGTCGCCTTTACGTTTGCCCATCTCTTCGATGATGCTACCTTGGTGCTGCTCTTCTACGTCGATCATCACCATTTCGTAAGGTTCTTGAGTCTGGCCATCAATCACTTTCTGAATTACTTCAGGGCGAGATACGCCAAGCTCAAAACCTTCACGACGCATGTTTTCAATCAGTACCGACAAGTGTAACTCGCCACGACCAGAAACACGGAATTTCTCAGGTGAATCGCCTTGCTCGACACGTAAGGCTACGTTGTGGATAAGCTCGCGATCTAAGCGGTCTTTAATGTTACGGCTAGTAACGAATTTACCATCTTGGCCAGCAAAAGGTGAATCGTTGACTTGGAACGTCATAGAAACCGTTGGCTCATCTACGCTTAGAGCGGGTAGAGCTTCAACTTTTTCAGGGTCACAAATCGTGTCAGAAATATTTAGCTCATCAATACCTGTAATACAGATAATGTCGCCCGCACGTGCTTCTGTGACATCAATACGATCTAAACCAAGGTAGCCCATGATCTTCTGGATACGGCCACTGCGAACTTTGCCTTGGCTGTCGATGATCTTAACTTGCTGGTTGAGTTTGGCAACGCCGCGTTTAACACGACCTACACCGATGACGCCCACATAGCTGTTGTAGTCTAATGCAGAGATCTGCATTTGGAATGGGCCTTCCATATCTACTTCTGGAGGAGATACGTGCTCAATGATTGCTTCGAAAAGCGGAGTCATATCTTCTGCAAGGTTGTCGTGCTCTTTACCGGCAATACCGTTTAGTGCAGATGCATAGATGATCGGGAAGTCTAATTGCTCATCTGTAGCGCCTAAAGAGTCGAATAGATCGAATACAAGATCGACCGCACGATCTGGGTTTGCACCTGGGCGGTCAACTTTGTTAACGACAACAATCGGGCGAAGACCTTGATCAAATGCTTTCTGCGTCACGAAACGAGTCTGAGGCATTGGGCCGTCAACGGCATCTACCAGAAGGCATACACAGTCAACCATTGAAAGAACACGTTCCACTTCGCCACCGAAGTCAGCGTGACCTGGGGTGTCTACGATATTGATGTGGTAACCATTCCACTCAATAGCGGTGTTCTTCGCTAGGATCGTAATTCCGCGCTCTTTCTCCTGATCATTGGAGTCCATGATGCGCTCTGTGCCTTCATCTCGGCGGCCTAGGGTGCCTGATTGCGATAGTAGTTTGTCAACCAATGTAGTTTTACCATGGTCAACGTGCGCAATGATGGCGATGTTTCTCAGCTTCTCAATCACGTGGGAGTACCTGTAGAGATTTTCATAAAGGGCGCATTATACACGCATTCACTGCGTTGATCCTGATTAATAGTTCTGTTTATGCTTCTTTTTTCTAGAAGAACTTTTAAAAAGGTTAGGGTATTATGCTGACAGCTATGTAAGGTGCCCTGAAAGGCTGGCTTATGCCTCTATATGGTGCACAGCAAGGGCTAAATGATCACTTATGGTGCGTTCTAATGCTCATTATAGTGCATTCGTGTGCGTAATATCGGGGCTTAGGGCATTGGCATGGTAGTTGCTAATAGATATTTCAACCGGCTAAAGCCGATATTTTAATGACCGGATACAAACGCGTCTGGCAAATTCTTAACGTGGAGAGAGCCAAATGTCAGAGAAGACTCTGAAGTTAATCGAAGAAAATGATGTTAAGTGGGTTGATATGCGATTCACTGACACTAAAGGTAAAGAACAGCACGTTACTATCCCTGTTCATCAGATGGGTGACGACTTCTTTGAAGACGGCAAAATGTTCGATGGTTCTTCTATCGCTGGATGGAAAGGCATCAACGAATCTGACATGATTCTTAAGCCGGACGACAGTGCTTCTGTAATGGATCCTTTCTCTGAAGAGTCTACTGTAATCGTTCGTTGTGACATCGTTGAGCCAATGACTGGTCAAGGTTACGAGCGTGATCCGCGCTCTGTTGCTCGTCGTGCAGAAGAGTACCTAAAGTCTACGGGTATTGCTGATACGGCGATGTTTGGTCCAGAGCCAGAATTCTTCGTATTTGACGAAGTTCACTTCCATAGCGATATGAGCGGTTGTGGTTACAAAGTAACTTCTGAAGAAGCAGCTTGGTCTTCAAACAAAGAATATGAAAGTGGTAACACGGGTCACCGTCCACGCGTTAAAGGCGGTTACTTCCCAGTACCACCAGTAGACTCTTTACATGATCTGCGTGCAAATATGTGTAACGCAATGACTGCGATGGGTCTAGATGTTGAAGTTCATCACCATGAAGTAGCAACAGCTGGTCAATGTGAAATCGGTGTAGGTGCTAACACACTGGTTGCTAAGGCTGACGAAGTACAAGTTCTTAAGTACTGTGTACACAACGTTGCACATGCATACGGCAAAACAGCGACTTTCATGCCTAAACCAATCGTTGGTGACAACGGTTCTGGTATGCACGTTCACCAATCTCTATCTAAAGATGGTAAAAACATCTTCGCTGGTGATGCATACGCTGGCATGAGCGAAACCGCTCTGTACTACATTGGTGGTATCATTAAACACGCTAAAGCGTTGAATGCTATCACTAACCCAGGTACTAACTCTTATAAGCGTTTAGTTCCTCACTTTGAAGCGCCAGTTATGTTGGCATACTCTGCACGTAACCGTTCTGCTTCTATCCGTATTCCTTACGTTACTAGCGATAAAGCACGCCGTATCGAAACGCGCTTCCCTGACCCAATTGCTAACCCATACCTATGCTTCGCAGCATTGATGATGGCGGGTCTAGATGGTATCCAGAACAAAATCCACCCAGGCGATGCGGCTGATAAAGATCTATACGATCTTCCACCAGAAGAAGCAGCTGAGATCCCACAAGTGTGTGGTTCTTTAGAAGAAGCATTGTCAGCACTGGATGCTGACCGTGAGTTCTTGACTAAAGGTGGTGTATTCACTAACGACATGATCGATGCTTACATTGCAGTGAAAATGGAAGAAGTACACAAGATCAACACAACTGTTCACCCAGTTGAATACGATCTGTACTACTCTGTTTAATAGCGTGCGCGCATAATTAAAAAGCCTCCTTCGGGAGGTTTTTTTTTGCATGGAGAAAACAAAAGTGTGCATGAAAAATGGTTGAGTGCACATTTTTGGTGCATTATTAAGCGGGGATTCTTCAGATAACAAGTTGTTTTTGAGTGCGCGCCCAGTAATGGCGCTCGATTGTGGGTAAATGCATTCAGATAGCAAGTTGGCGTCTATTTTGCATTGTTAGACCAAACGTTAAGGTATTGAGCAAATGTTTAAAAGACAAACGCATAAACAAATCTTAGAAAACCTTTCTACGAGTGTCATTTTGCTCGATGGGCAGTTGCGGATTACCTATATGAACCCTGCGGCTGAGATGCTCTTGGCTGCAACAGCAAAACGTTTGGAGTATTGTGGTGTTGAGCACTGGTTGACCAGTGACTTAAACGAACTCGACGTACTGAAAAAATCAATTGAAGCAGGCCATCCATATACTCGCAGAGAAGCAAAACTTGTGGCGATGAATGGCCAGGAGTTGACGGTTGATTACAGCGTTAATCCGCTACCGTTACAAAACGATACCCAGTTGATTATTGAGATACAGGCGCGTGATAGGCTGCTTAGAATAGAGCGTGAAGAGGAGTTGTTAGCTAGGCATGCAACGACCCGCAATCTTGTTCGGGGTATGGCGCATGAAATTAAAAATCCGCTCGGCGGTATCCGTGGCGCCGCGCAGTTACTCGAAAGAGAGTTGGCTGACGAGTCTTTGCATGAGTACACCCAGATTATTATTGAAGAGGCGGACAGGTTACGCAATTTAGTCGATCGCCTTTTAGGCCCTAGAAAGTTACCTAAGCTTGAGTTGATGAATATTCACGCAGTGTTAGAGCGAGTCTGTGTACTCATCAATGCAGAATGTGCGGGCCGGATTAAGGTAAAGCGTGATTATGACCCTAGTATTCCAGATTTTACCGGTGATTCTGAACAGATTATTCAAGCCGTATTAAACGTAGCGCGTAATGCGATGCAGGCATTGTTAGAAAGTAAAACTGATGCGCCTGAGATCCTTTTTCGGACGCGTGCCATGCGTCAGGTCACATTAGGTTCAGAGCGGCATCGTTTGGCGTGTTGTTTAGATGTCATCGATAATGGCCCTGGTATACCCGCTGAAATGCTAAATACAGTTTTTTATCCCATGATTAGCGGCCGCGCAGATGGATCTGGATTAGGGTTATCCATTGCGCAGTCAATTATCAATCAGCATCGTGGGCTTATCGAGTGTGCTAGTGAGCCAGGGCATACTCGTTTTTCTCTATTTATTCCTTTGGAGTTGCGTAATGAAGATGTCCGGTAAAGTTTGGATAGTAGATGATGATAAATCCATTCGTTGGGTGCTTGAAAGGGCGTTGGATCAGGCTGGCTTGGATATTAAAACCTTTGATAACGCGGATGACGTATTAAAGCAGTTAGATAAATCTTCACCCGATGCGATTATTAGTGATATCCGGATGCCGGGGATGGATGGTTTACAGTTACTGGAGTGCATACAAGAGCGTCTTCCAGAGCTGCCGATTATCATTATGACCGCTCACTCTGATTTAGAAAGCGCCGTAGCGTCTTATCAGGGAGGGGCGTTTGAATATCTGCCCAAGCCTTTTGATGTTGATGATGCTGTAACACTGGTTAAGCGAGCAGTTGAACATGCGTATGAGCAAAAGCAGGGTCGGACAGAAAGTGTCGAGATAGATACTGCTGAGATTATCGGTGAAGCACCTGCGATGCAGGAGGTGTTCCGTGCGATTGGGCGATTATCGCAGTCCAATATCACCGTTTTGATTAATGGTGAATCAGGCACCGGTAAAGAGCTTGTCGCTCATGCGCTGCATAAACATAGCCCGCGTTCTAAAGCGCCGTTTATTCCTTTAAATATGGCGGCTATTCCAAAAGACCTAATAGAATCAGAGTTGTTTGGACATGAAAAGGGGGCGTTTACTGGCGCAACAGCTGCGAGAAGGGGGCGTTTTGAGCAGGCGGATGGAGGAACCCTGTTTTTAGATGAAATAGGCGATATGCCAGCGGAAACGCAAACGAGATTGTTGCGAGTCCTTGCTGATGGGGAGTTTTACCGCGTTGGCGGTCATACCCCGGTTAAGGTGGATGTACGTATTATTGCTGCGACTCATCAGAACCTTGAAGGCTTAGTTGAACAAGGTCGTTTTCGTGAGGATCTATTTCATCGCCTCAATGTTATCCGTATCCATATACCTAAATTGGCTGAGCGTCGGGAAGATATACCGCGGTTAGCGCGCCATTTCTTGCTCAGGTCGGCAGAAGAATTGAGTGTTGAGCCAAAAGTGTTGCGGCCTGAAACCGAGCAGTTTATGTGTGATCTTGCTTGGCCGGGTAATGTGCGTCAACTTGAAAATACCTGTCGTTGGCTGACTGTCATGGCCTCTGGGCGGGAGGTTCTGGTATCAGATATGCCGCCAGAGTTAGTTGATCAGCAAGCGACGGCTGTGGTGACTACGTCGAATTGGGAGCACGCATTAAGAAACTGGGCGGATCAGCAATTGACGAGCGGGCGACAATCCATTTTAGACACGGCAGTACCGGCTTTTGAAAAGATCATGATAGAGATAGCCCTGAAACATACTGCTGGGCGTAGACGGGATGCTGCAGAGCTGTTGGGTTGGGGGAGAAATACACTAACCCGTAAGATCAAGGAACTTGATCTAGTTATCGATGGATCGGAAGACGAGTGATAAATATCGGCAGGCGGTTATAATAGCCTATTTCACAATAGTGGATCAGTGATGCTTAACGTCGTTCTATTCGAACCTGAAATACCGCCAAACACGGGTAATATAATTCGCCTCTGTGCTAATACTGGGTTTAATTTACATTTGATTAAGCCCTTGGGCTTTGAGCTTGATGATAAGCGTCTGAGAAGAGCGGGTTTAGATTATCATGAGTTCGCCGCTTTAAAGGTTCACGAATCTTTAGACGAATGCTTACAAGTGTTAAAACCTTCTAAGGTGTGGGCAATGACTACGCGGGGCGATGTCTATCCATCTGAGGCGGTATTTAGCCAAGGCGATGTTCTTTTGTTGGGACCTGAAACGCGTGGATTACCGGTAGAGATAAGAGAGACGATTCCTAAAGAGCAATGGCTTAAACTGCCAATGAAACCTGGAAGCCGCAGTTTAAATTTATCTAATGCCTGTGCTGCGGTGGTGTATGAAGCCTGGCGACAATTGGATTATGCCGGTTCAGAGCGTTAGTGCATAATCTGGGTCTAGGGCTATAATTGCTTTTAAAAATCACATAAGATATTGGCATCTCAAAGAAAATATAAAGGACGAAAATATGTTACGGAGAACAGCTCTTCTGAGTCTTGTGACTCTGCTTCTGCCTGGTTGTTTTTACGCTCATACCTCGCAAGCGCCTATCGCTAAAACTTATCCCCTGACCGAACAGCATAAAATGCAAGCTATTCAGCATTGGCAGGTTTTGGCAGACCACGAAGCACAGGGTATCTTGCAGCAACTTAAGGGTCAGTCTTTATATGTTGCTAAAGGAGAGAGTAGCTCGCCCTTTAATGACACGTTTCATGAATTGTTAACAAGCTCATTAGTGTCCGGTGGCGGTGTCGTCATGACCTCTCCATCGATGGCCGCTGAAGTAAGTTATGACGTTAATTTGGTGGAACATAAAGATCGTGATGCGGTGCGTCCACCCGAGGGAGCATTATCGGTCCTAGCTGCAGGAATTGCAGTGGCTACATTCCCATTTAATCACTGGAATGAGCCATCTCTTGCTTTGATCCCTGCTGCAGTCGTTGCCGATATTTTCGCGGGTAATGTTGTTTCAGAGAGTTCTCATGAAATTGCAATTACAACGCGTGTGTCGTCTCAGGGGCGTTTACTGCACTCCACTACGAATATTTACTACATCAATGCTGGCGATAAGTCGCATTATGTTGCGCCTAAAGCAAAACAGGCGGCCTCGCGATCTATACGTGTAACGGATCATTGAGGAGGATGTTATGAAAGGTTCAATAAAAGCTTTTTACCTCATCTCTCTGCTGAGTTCACTGCTATTGGCAGGTTGTGCTACTGAGCAACCTCGTCCTGCGGAGCAATCTGTTGATCTGGCTACTGAGGTAGGTGTTGCTAGCCAAGCGATGTTGCAGCAACTCGGTAAAGGCATAGCAAGGGATAAAACAGTTCTAGCGACCAGCTTTGCTAATATTGATAATCTTCAAAGCTCCTCAACATTCGGGCGTTTGATTGGCGATACGTTGGCAGGGGATCTTGTTGCAAAAGGATTTAATGTTGTTGAGGTGCGCCTACGGAACAATCTGTTTATGCAGCCTCGCGTAGGGGAGTTTATGCTATCCCGTGAATTGCGTAACGTGAGCATGGAGCATGAAGCACAGGCTGTTTTGGTTGGAACTTATGCCATTGGTGGCGAGTTTGTTTATGTGAACGCTCGTTTGGTTGATGCGCTGAATAGTCGTGTCTTGTCCTCGCATGATTTCCGATTGCCGCTCAATCGTGATATTCGAAAAATGCTGGTAAATAGTGGTCGATAGCTATTATCATTACCCCTAAAGCCGGCTATAAGCCGGTTTTTTTATGGGTGTGAATAACTTTGGCCTGGACTATGAATTCGTTTCTACTTCTTTTTATATGCTTACTGTTTCCTTTTTTTTCCGCGCAGGCTGCGCCAAGCTTGCCGAAAGACAACCAAGCCGATGTCAAATCGCTTTGTGAGCGTATTGGTAAAAAACTTTCGAGCGTTTCGGCGCAAGAGTGTGAGTCAGTCAGTTTCGATAAACCAAGATTTTTTTCTGTGGAAGGTACGCCGTTAGTTGAAAAGCGCTTTGTGGCAAAACAATCTAAAGCAACAAGAATCCTCTTTATCGGTGGTATTCATGGTGATGAATACTCTAGTGTCAGTGTGACGTTCAAGTGGTTGAAGCGGCTGCAAACGAGTAATAACGAGAAATATGATTGGCTATTTATGCCACTGTCTAATCCGGATGGGTTGCTGCAAAGTAAGTCGACGAGAGTGAATGCCCATCAGGTTGATTTGAATAGAAATTTCATTCCTGCAGATCATTCACTTAACCCTTTGCTGCATTGGAAAAAAAATGCTTATAGTCGTGCCCGTTACTATCCAGGTGAACAGCCTCTGAGTGAGCCCGAAGCGCGTGCGATTCATGCTTTAATAGAAGAATATAAGCCGCAAATTATTGTGTCTGTTCATGCCCCGCACGGTATTTTAGATTTTGATGGCGGTAGTATTAATAAGCCCACGAAGCTCGGACCTTTACGTTTAAAGCAGCTAGGTACCTACCCAGGTTCTTTGGGTA
>DAIRSP010000063.1:0-4504 GCA_036804365.1 Neptunomonas sp.
GCCAAGCGCCTATATGAGAACCCCGATCAGTAATGGTCGGGGTTTTTTTATGCCTATTTTTTTAAGGAATGCTGAAAGAAGAGGCTCATTGTTAACAACTTCAATATGCTTCACTTTCCAATAAGCTGACAATAAGAGACGCTGATAGGATAGATAGTATCTATTAAAACTCTGTTCCGAGAGTACACTCTCTTAAGAGTGTATGTTCAAGCCTGTTAGTTATTTGGCTGTTGCGATTGCTTGATTAGATTGTGCAACTAGAAGAGAAGTAGTGCCGGGTAGAGAAATCTTTAGTGTGATATCGAGCTGTTTACTCGATAGGCTTTAATAACCATGGGCTAGAGTAACAGATTTAACGTAGTTCTCTAGCCTGTCAGTAGTGCTTAGCTTAAGTGTTTAATGAGATTGTGTAACTGTGCATTGATGTTGGCAAGTTTCTTGGATAGATCTGCATTATTCTGTGCTTCATTTTCAGATCGTTTACTCAATTCAGTGTTATATGAAATTGAATTCACTATTTCAACAGTCGCAAGGGATTGATGTGAGGTAGCTGTTTCTATGCGTGTACTTTGCTCATGAATGTTCGCAATAAAATCTGTTATGGCTGAAATAGCGGCTTCGGTTTCTCTTGCCTTGATTAGCGTTTTGTTAGTGGATGTTTTTTGCTGCTTTATTTGGTTAACGGTTTCTCTTGTGCGATTAGTGAGTTTGCTCGTTAACTCTTGAATTTGATCTGCGGATGATGCGGTATTTGTCGCTAAGTGTCTCACCTCATCAGCAACAACAGCAAAGCCGCGACCGGTATCACCTGCTCTAGCAGCTTCTATCGCAGCATTGAGAGCCAGTAAGTTAGTTTGTTCTGCAAAGCTTCTAATGATCGAAAGTGTTTTTTCTATCTCGGTGACATCAGATTGTAGTTCATGAATGCTGGCTTCGGTCTGCTCTGCATTAGTAGCTAATATATTAAGATGCTGTCCTGTTTCATGGAGTTGTTTGACCCCGTTAACGATTTTGTCTTTAGCTATACGTGTTGCCTGTGTTGTATCTTGTGCACTTCTCGAAACTTCTTCAAAGGACCTATTTAAATTTTCAATTTGATGGGCTGTTTCATTTGTGGCTTCACTTTGTGCCTTAACAATGTCATTTAATGTTGAAGCACTCAGCAAGGTGCTTTCCTGTAAATGGTTGAGCTGTTGAGATTCGCGTTGGATATCATTTATCAATTTATGGAAAAAGTTTTTGAGGTTGTGCAACGATTCTTCCAGGATTAGGCATTCTGTAAGCTTAGAATTTAAGTTGATACTTGAGTTCAGGTTGCCTTGTGCTAGCTGGGATGTGGTGGAAGAGGTTAGCTGAATAATTTTGGCTAATACTATCGAAAATTTTGATAGAGCTAAGCCAATGCAAGAGATGAGAGTAATGGATATGAGTAAAATAATTTGGACATCACTTAATATTTTCTCATATTGAAGCGTCAATATTTGTTGAGCATGTTCAAACGTGGTGTCCAGTGTACTGAGCTGTCTTTTGATTGTATCTCTGGCGTCAGATTTAATTTTAGCCAATGAGGCTACATTATTGATCTCTTTTGGATAGCGCTGGATAAGGGAAGTAATGTTTTCGATCGGCTCGATGCTTAAGTCTATTTCAGTGTCTTTGCTTTCTTTCGCCCAGCCTAGGAGAGAGTCTAGAGAGTCAGTTTTGTTTGTTGCCGTACCTTCTTCCTTGATTTTCATCGGAGGGAGTTTGCGTAACTCCGTGTTTAAGTTGCTTAACTCTAGCGCTGCTTTTTGTAAGGCGGTTGAATCCGTATCTGTCGATGTTATGAATTGAGCACGAGTATTGCTAAGTTTATAGAGTGCTACATTAAGTCGATTAATGAGGTCATAAACCGCGCTCTGATTTTGTTTGTCTATCTGTGATTTATTAAGGTTGTTGAGTTTTTGCAGCTCATAAGAGAGATCACTTTCCGCATTGATTAATAATGTTTCTGGGGCGGCTAGTTTTCCTGCTGCTCTTAATGATCCTGATGTGCTTTGTTGTAACTCGGTTAAGCCTCGAGTTAAGTTTGCAACTTCTTCAGATGGTAAATTGAGCGTAGTTTCAATTTTAGGAAGTAGTTGGCTAATTGATTGGGATACATCATCTAGAATGGAGGCATTACCATTGAGTAAATAGCTCTGTAAGGGTTGTATTACGCCTTGTTCTGATTGACGTTGTAGATTAGATAAATTTTGGTTATCTGAAAATGCAATATCGAGCCTCGTTAAAGACCAATAGATGGATAACGCTAAGCCAACAACAACGACAATAAGAGCTAATACCGTTGTTTTTGTTATAACACCAATGCGCATTATGAGTATCCTTGAAATTACATGAACCAGAAATAAATATGATATGACGTATTTGTGAATGATTTATGACAGTGCCGATCGGTGTGTGCGATGTAGCGTGGACTCTTTTCGATATATCGTCTAGAATACCGCCGGTTTACCTGCTGTTTGCAGGGCACTAACTAATTCCAGTACTGAAACGAGGTAAATCCTCGTTTTTTTACAGGTGTCATATCGTTTTCTGTTCAGTCGCAGCGCACGCGGGGAGGTTAAATTGACAAGACCAGCCATTCTGGCCCTTGAAGATGGGAGTTTGTTCAGGGGTATTGCTATTGGCGCGGACGGTCAATCAAGTGGCGAAGTAGTATTTAATACGTCCATGACCGGTTATCAAGAGATTTTAACGGATCCGTCTTATTGCCAACAAATCGTTACTTTGACTTATCCGCATATTGGTAACACAGGTACCAATGATGAAGATGAAGAGTCTTCTGGAACATGGGTATCAGGTTTAGTCATTCGTGATCTGCCCTTGGTAGCAAGTAACTTCAGAAATCAGAAAACGTTAGATCAATATTTAAAAGATCATAACATTGTCGGGATTGCGGATATAGACACGCGTCGCCTGACACGTATCCTGCGTGAAAAAGGTTCTCTCAATGGCTGCATTATGGCAGGTGATATTGATGAAGCTAAAGCGTTAGATGCTGCAAAACAGTTCCCAGGTTTAAAAGGGATGGATCTTGCAAAAGTCGTGACTACTCAAGAGGCTTATACTTGGTCTTCAAGTACTTGGGCTTTGGGTAAAGGGCATGAAGAAAAAGATGCGGCGAAGCAGCCATTCCATGTTGTGGCCTACGATTTTGGTGTGAAGCGTAATATTTTACGGATGTTAGTAGAGCGCGGTTGTCGCTTAACGGTTGTGCCTGCTCAAACATCGGCGTCTGACGTATTGAAAATGTCTCCTGATGGTGTGTTTTTATCGAATGGTCCTGGGGATCCAGAGCCATGTGATTACGCTATCAATGCTATCCAAGAGATCTGTAAAACGGATATCCCTGTTTTCGGGATTTGCTTGGGACACCAGTTACTCGCATTAGCGTCAGGCGCTAAAACGGTCAAAATGAAATTTGGCCATCACGGAGCTAACCATCCAGTCCAAGATTTAGACTCTAAGCGCGTAATGATCACTAGCCAAAACCATGGTTTTGCGGTTGATGAGGCTAGTTTGCCAGAGACAATTCGCGCGACGCACAAATCTTTATTCGATCACTCATTGCAGGGTATTGAGCGTACTGATCGCTCTGCCTTTAGTTTCCAGGGGCATCCAGAAGCGAGCCCAGGACCTAGAGATGTCGCGCCGCTGTTTGATCGTTTTATTAAAGAAATGAAAGCACGTAAAAACGCCTGATTATAATAGATCAGCTAAGTAATTAGATTTGACCGGTTTATACAATGCCAAAACGCACAGATATTAAAAGTATACTGATTCTGGGAGCAGGCCCGATCATCATTGGTCAGGCGTGTGAGTTCGATTATTCTGGTGCGCAAGCATGTAAAGCGCTACGTGAAGAAGGTTATCGAGTCATCCTTGTGAACTCTAACCCAGCGACCATAATGACGGATCCGTCTATGGCTGATGCTACTTACATCGAGCCTGTTACATGGAAGACGGTTGCTAAAATTATTGAAAAAGAGCGCCCAGATGCACTGCTCCCAACGATGGGTGGACAGACTGCACTGAACTGTGCGCTCGATCTTGAGCGTGAAGGTGTGCTTGCTCAGTTTGGTGTAGAGATGATCGGCGCTAACGCTGATACTATCGATAAAGCTGAAGATCGCGATCGCTTTGATAAAGCGATGAAGAAAATCGGCCTAGAGTGCCCTCGTGCAGCTATCGCGCATAGTATGGAAGAGGCGATTCAAGTTCAGGCTCAGTTAGGTTTCCCGTGCATCATTCGTCCATCGTTTACGATGGGTGGTAGTGGTGGTGGTATCGCTTACAACATCGAAGAGTTTGTTGAGATTTGTGAGCGTGGTTTAGATTTATCTCCGACCAATGAGTTGTTGATTGACGAGTCTTTGATCGGTTGGAAAGAGTATGAGATGGAAGTTGTTCGTGATAAAAACGACAACTGCATTATCGTTTGTGCCATCGAAAACTTTGACGC
>DAIRSP010000063.1:4604-14065 GCA_036804365.1 Neptunomonas sp.
AAGCTGGCTATCGGCTATACATTAGATGAATTGCAGAACGATATTACAGGTGGCGCAACGCCAGCATCGTTTGAGCCTGCCATTGACTACGTAGTTACTAAAATTCCTCGTTTCACATTCGAGAAATTCCCACAAGCGAACGACCGCTTAACGACGCAGATGAAATCTGTGGGTGAGGTTATGGCGATTGGTCGTACGCTTCAAGAGTCAATGCAAAAAGCACTGCGTGGCCTAGAAACAGGCGCAACAGGGCTTGATCCTATCGTTGATTTAGAAAGTGAAGACGCTCGTTCTGATATCGTTCGTGAAATGAAACAGCCGGGTGCAGAGCGTATTTGGTTCTTAGGTGATGCATTCCGTTTAGGTATGAATGTAGAAGAGCTCTATGAAATCTCTGGTATCGATCCTTGGTTCCTCGTTCAGATAGAAGACCTGATCAAAGACGAGAAGCGTGTTTCTGAGATGGGATTAAATGATCTTGATAAAGACACGCTTTACCGTTTGAAACGCAAAGGTTTCTCAGACGCGCGTTTAGCTAAACTGTTAGGCGTGACAGAGAAACAGTTCCGAAAGCATCGTCATGCGTTAGATGTTCGTCCTGTATTCAAACGTGTAGATACCTGTGCTGCTGAGTTCGCGACTGATACCGCATACATGTACTCTACCTATGAAGAAGAGTGTGAAGCGAATCCTTCGACACGCGATAAGATCATGGTAATCGGTGGTGGTCCTAACCGTATTGGTCAAGGTATTGAGTTTGATTACTGTTGCGTACATGCGGCTTTAGCTGCTCGCGAAGCTGGGTTTGAAACGATCATGGTTAACTGTAACCCTGAAACCGTATCAACAGATTATGATACGTCTGATCGTTTGTTCTTCGAACCTATTACGCTAGAAGATGTATTAGAAATCGTCCATGTTGAAAAGCCAAAAGGTGTCATCGTTCAATTCGGTGGCCAAACGCCGTTGAAGCTTGCAGTAGCGCTTGAGCAAGCTGGCGTGCCTATTATTGGTACCTCTCCTGAAGCGATTGACCGCGCAGAAGATCGTGAACAATTCCAGCAGATGCTAAAACGTTTAGGTTTGAAACAGCCTGAAAACGCTACAGTACGTTCTTTGGATCAGGCTGTTATTGAAGCCGCTAAAATTGGTTATCCATTAGTTGTTCGCCCATCTTATGTACTAGGTGGCCGTGCAATGGAAATCGTTTACAAAGAGGACGAGTTGCGTCGTTATATGAATGAAGCAGTGCAGGTTTCTAATGAAGCCCCTGTATTGCTAGACCACTTCTTGAATGCTGCAGTAGAGATCGATATTGATGCAGTATCTGATGGCGAAACGGTCGTTATTGGCGCAATCATGCAGCATATTGAACAGGCTGGGGTTCACTCTGGTGATTCGGCTTGCTCGTTCCCGCCTTATAGTTTGCCTGCTGATGTTCAAGATCAGATGCGTGAACAAGTGAAGAAGATGGCGCTTGAGCTGGGTGTGGTTGGCTTGATGAATACGCAGTTAGCGTATCAAGACGGTGAGATTTATGTGATCGAGGTTAACCCTCGTGCATCACGTACCGTTCCTTTTGTCTCTAAGTGTATCGGTGTGTCGCTAGCTAAAGTTGCTGCACTCGTGATGACAGGTAAAAAACTGTCCGAAATCGGCTTCACTGAAGAGATTATTCCAAAGCATTTCAATGTGAAAGAGGCGGTATTCCCGTTCAACAAGTTCCAAGGTGTTGATCCTATTTTATCACCAGAGATGAAATCTACCGGTGAAGTGATGGGTACGGGAGAAACCTTTGGCGAAGCCTTTATGAAAGCAACGATTGGTGCAGGCGAAAAGATTCCTAAACCAGGTCGTGCATTTATATCGGTTCGTAATGTTGATAAAGAAGGCTCTGTAGCGGTGGCTAAGTCACTCGTTAAACAAGGTTTCTCTTTAGTGGCTACCGGCGGTACTGCAGCTTACCTTAAAGAACATGGTCTTGAAGTGAGCTTGGTTAATAAGGTAATGGAAGGCCGTCCTAACATTATTGATATGATCAAAAACAAAGAGATCGTCTATGTTGTAAATACAACGGAAGGGCGTAAAGCCACTGCTGACTCAGCAGAAATTCGTCGTAGTGCATTGCAGCATAAAATTCCTTATACAACGACACTGGCTGGTGCTGAAGCGATAACTATGGCTATCGAATACGGCGAAGAGAAAGTTGTGCGTCGTTTACAAGATTTACACTGAGGAATTTTAGATGAGTCGTGTACCAATGACAGCTGCAGGCGAAAAGGCTCTTAGAGAAGAGCTTGATCGTCTGAAGGGTTCAGATCGCCCACGCGTGATTCAGGCTATCGCTGAAGCACGTGAGCACGGTGATTTAAAAGAGAATGCTGAGTACCATGCAGCACGTGAAGAGCAGGGTTTTATTGAGGGTCGTATTAAAGACCTCGAAGGCAAGCTATCGCATGCTCAGGTAATTGATGTAACAGCCATCGCGCATACAGGTAAAGTTATTTTTGGTACCACAGTTGTAATTATCAACTGTGAGACTGATGAAACAGTGCGTTACCAAATTGTGGGTGATGACGAAGCGGATATTAAAGCAGGTAAGCTTTCCGTTAACTCACCTATCGCTCGTGGCCTTATAGGCAAGAGTGAGGGAGATATTGCCGGTATTCAAACACCGAAAGGGATTGTTGAGTACGAGATAGAAGAGGTTCTTCATATCTAACTGGCAAGAAAAAGCCGCCTTAACGGCGGCTTTTTTAACGAAGTAAATTCGATAATTTTGGATTGGGCTCTAACGCAGCGCGATAGATCAGGGCGATGTTTCCAATTTCCTGTACCACTGTCGCTTCCGTGATAGCGCATAGCTCTTTGATGAGTTGCTTTTTGATCTCACGGTCACCGACGACAAACTTTACCTTGATGAGTTCGTGATCTTCTAGGGCACGATCCACTTCAAGTTGGATGTTTTCTGTTAGTCCCTTTCCAGCGACGGTCACAATCGGGTTCAAGCTGTGTCCAATTGTACGGTACTGCTTTTTTTGCTCGGGCTTCAGGCTCATACTAAAATAGATATCTCATTTGGGTGGCAATGCCACATTTAAAGAATACATTTTACCTGAGAGTTGCTCAGCGTAAAACAACAGAGAAACATTTGTGTCTAGATCTAAGAGTAGCGGCAGCTGGTTAAAAGAGCATTTTGACGATCATTATGTGAAAAAGTCCAAAGAGTTGGGCTATCGATCTCGTGCCAGCTTTAAACTACTGGAGTTACAAGAGAAGGATAAGCTTTTTCGTCCGGGTATGACTGTGGTTGATTTAGGCGCAGCTCCAGGAGGTTGGTCACAGATCGCTGCTGAGTTGGTTGGGCATAATGGCCGAGTTGTGGCATCTGACATACTAGAAATGGATCCACTCCCTGGTGTTGAGTTTGTACAAGGGGACTTTACCGAAGAGTCTGTGTTGCAAGAGATCCTTGATTTGATGGATGGCGCACGTGCAGACCTTGTAATTTCAGATATGGCCCCCAATATGAGTGGTATGAACTCTATTGATCAACCAGCCGCAATGTATTTGGTTGAGCTTGCGCTTGAAATGGCGAGAGATGTATTGAAACCAAATGGCAATTTTGTTGCCAAAGTGTTCCAGGGTGAAGGTTTTGATCAATATTTGAGTGATGTACGTACAAGCTTTAAAAAGGTCATTACACGTAAGCCTGATTCATCCCGTGCGAGATCTCGAGAGGTCTATATAATCGGTTTGGGTTTGAAGTGAGTTTCAATAGTCAAAGTATCTAAACTGGTGTAGTTTAACCGGTGCTTTGTGAAGTCATAATTTAGAGGGTGTTTCTTTTGAACGATATGGCAAAGAATCTGGTGTTATGGTTGGTCATTGCCGCTGTACTGTTAACCGTATTCAATAACTTTAGTGCAGAAAGTGAGGCTGGGCGGCTGACTTACTCAGACTTCGTGGCGGAGGTTCAATCTGATCGCGTCTCTAAAGTTGTTATTGATGGCTACACCATCAATGGGGTAAGAACGAATGGAGAGCGTTTCCAAACGATCCGTCCTGCCCTACAGGATCCAAAACTAGTTGATGATTTGCTATCACACAATGTAGTGGTCGAAGGTAAACAACCGGATCAGCAAAGCATTTGGACTCAATTGCTTGTCGCTTCATTCCCGATTTTAGTGATTATTGCGATTTTCATGTTTTTCATGCGTCAGATGCAAGGCGGCGGCGGTAAAGGCGGCCCTATGTCATTTGGTAAGTCCAAAGCACGTATGATGAGTGAAGATCAAATCAAGACAACCTTCGATGACGTTGCGGGTGTAGAAGAAGCTAAGGAAGAGGTTTCAGAGTTAGTTGATTACTTGAGAGATCCGGGTAAGTTCCAGCGTTTAGGTGGTCATATACCTCGCGGTGTTTTGATGTCAGGTAGTCCAGGTACCGGTAAGACCTTGCTCGCTAAGGCGATAGCAGGGGAAGCAAAGGTGCCTTTCTTTACAATCTCGGGCTCAGATTTCGTTGAGATGTTTGTCGGTGTCGGTGCATCTCGCGTACGTGATATGTTTGATCAAGCTAAAAAACATGCGCCTTGTATTATTTTTATCGATGAGATTGATGCGGTAGGACGTCACCGTGGCGTGGGTATGGGCGGCGGTAACGATGAGCGCGAACAAACATTAAACCAGTTGCTTGTCGAGATGGATGGTTTTGAGGGTACTGAAGGGATTATAGTCATTGCTGCGACTAACCGTCCCGATGTACTAGATCCGGCCTTGTTGCGCCCAGGTCGCTTTGATAGACAGGTACACGTAGGTCTGCCTGATATTCGCGGTCGCGAGCAGATTCTAAAAGTGCACATGAAAAAAGTGCCGATGGGCGATGACGTTAAACCTGAGTTGATTGCTCGCGGAACCCCAGGTTTTTCCGGTGCTGATCTAGCTAACTTGGTGAACGAAGCTGCACTCTTTGCTGCTCGTGGCAGTAAACGGACTGTTGGAATGGAACAGTTTGAAAAAGCCAAAGACAAGATCATGATGGGTGCTGAGCGCAAATCTATGGTGATGTCTTATAAAGAACGATTGAATACGGCTTATCATGAATCTGGGCACGCAATTGTGGGTCGTTTGATGCCTGAACATGACCCTGTATATAAAGTGTCCATCATTCCTCGTGGTCGTGCGCTGGGTGTCACGATGTTTTTGCCTACGGAAGACCGTTACAGTCATTCTCGCCGCACTATTATTTCTAATATTTGTTCACTCTACGGCGGACGTATCGCTGAAGAGATGACTTTGGGTAAAGATGGTGTAACGACTGGGGCGTCTAACGATATTCAACGTGCAACATCGATGGCGCGAAATATGGTGACTAAGTGGGGCTTGTCGGAAACGCTAGGGCCATTGCTTTATGATGATGAAGATGGAGATCCATTCAGCCGTGGGTATGGTCAGTCTGCTAAGCCACTGGCTGAAGAAACCCAGCGTCAAATTGATGCGGAGGTACGTGGCATCATCGATGAGTGTTATGCGAAAGCCATGAAGCTACTTGAAGATAATCGCGATATTTTAGAATCCATGACTCAGGCGTTGATGAAGTATGAGACGCTAACTAGTGAGCAACTGGATGAGTTGATGGATCGTAAACCGGTAACTGCACCAGATGGATGGGTTGATGTAGATGCGACCGATGCCAATGCTGATGCTAGCAAAGCTGCTGATGTCGATGAGGTAGACCCGGTTGAGGCTGAAGACTTGGATGTGATTGATCCATCCGAGAGTCAAGCGGCAAGTGATGATGAATCAAAGGGCGATAGGCCTGTTTGATGTAAGTCGAAGTTGATTAAAAACCGGGTGTTAGCAACGTCCGGTTTTTTTGTTTTAGGGTAAATAAATGTCAATTTTGAAATGCGGCGAGAAAGCTCTAGATCTCTCACAGATCCATGTAATGGGCATACTTAACGTCACCCCGGACTCGTTTTCAGATGGTGGAGCGCTTTACCGAACGCATAAACTATCCATAGAGGCTGCACTGATTCGTGCTGCGGAGATGGTGGATGACGGTGCGACAATTATTGATATTGGAGGAGAGTCGACCCGTCCGGGTGCAACGCCGGTGTCTGAGGATGAGGAGTTGTCGAGGGTTTTGCCGGTTGTTGAACGCATCGCACAAGAACTCGATGTAATCATCTCTGTGGATACAAGCTCAGCGGCAGTGATCTCAGAGGCTGCTAAATGTGGCGCGGGTCTTATTAATGATATTCGCTCTTTGTCCAATGAGGGGGCTTTATCAGCGGCTGCGCAGTCGGGGTTGCCGGTTTGTTTGATGCATATGCAAGGCAGTCCGGTTAATATGCAAGATAAGCCAGAATATACCGATGTTATCTGCGAAGTTATGGATTACTTTCGTGAGCAGATAAAGCGTTGCAGCGCTGCTGGCATTGGACAAGATCGGATTATTTTAGATCCGGGGTTCGGGTTTGGTAAAACGCTTGAGCATAATCTACAGTTACTTAATAGATTTGAAGAGTTTCATCAGTTGGGGTTGCCTCTGCTTGTGGGGACTTCTCGCAAAAGTATGATTGGTAGTACACTGAATCGCGAAGTAGATCAAAGGCTAGCGGGCAGCTTAGCTACCGTGGCAATGGCTGTGATGAAAGCAGCGCAAATAATACGTGTGCACGATGTGAAAGAAACCGTTGATGTGGTGAAGATGGTGCAGGCGGTTTTAAGAGAGGGAAAAGATGAGTAAACGTTATTTTGGAACGGATGGTATACGGGGTCACGTTGGTCAATTCCCTATCACACCAGACTTTATGTTAAAACTTGGCTGGGCAGCAGGCAAAGTGTTTGCAAGAGAGGGGCGCAGTAAGATTCTTATCGGTAAAGATACTCGCATCTCTGGATACATGTTTGAGTCCGCTTTAGAGGCTGGGCTTTCAGCTGCCGGTGTAGATGTACTTTTAACTGGGCCTATGCCAACCCCTGCTATTGCCTATCTTACTCGAACATTTCAGGCTAATGCGGGTATCGTTATCTCCGCTTCCCACAATCCTTATGCAGATAATGGTATTAAGTTTTTCTCTGCTCAGGGCACAAAGCTGCCGGATGAAATCGAGCATGCAATTGAAGCCCAGATGGATCTTGTCATGACCTCTGTTGATTCCGCTCGATTAGGCAAGGCAAAGCGAGTGACGGATGCGCCGGGTCGCTATATTGAGTTTTGCAAATCCTCTGTACCTGTCGGCTTTAGTTTGGCGGGTATGAAAATTGTTCTGGATTGCGCGAATGGGGCTACGTATCACGTGAGCCCTGGTGTGCTAACAGAGTTAGGTGCAGAAGTGATACAGATAGCCTCATCACCTGATGGACTTAATATTAACGAGTCATGCGGAGCAACAGCCCCGCAGAGATTACAGAAAGTAGTGGTCGCTGAGCAGGCTGATTTAGGTATTGCGCTTGATGGCGATGGTGACCGAGTGATGATGGTGGATCACTTGGGTAACGTGGTGGATGGTGACGAACTGCTCTTTATTGTTGCTGCCCAAATGAAGCAGCGTGATGAATTAGTGGGGGGTGTGGTTGGAACCCTTATGAGTAACTTTGGGCTTGAACAGTCGCTTAAAAACCTATCGATACCCTTTGTGAGAGCCAATGTTGGCGATCGCTATGTTATGGAGAAACTCGCAGAGAATGATTGGCTGTTAGGGGGTGAAAGCTCGGGCCATATTGTCTGTCGTCATTTGACATCTACAGGTGATGGAACCGTATCGGCGCTTCAGGTATTAAGAGCGATGCAGGAAACCGGTAAAAACTTGCATGAGCTGAAGGTAGGGATGCACAAGATGCCGCAAGTGATGATCAATGTCCGCATGCAGAAAAAGGTGGATATTAGAGGCTCGAATGAGATTGCGCAGGCTGTGACGAAAATAGAAGAAAAGCTCGCTGGTAAAGGCCGGGTTTTGCTAAGGCCTTCAGGTACAGAACCATTGGTTCGGGTTATGATTGAGGGTGAAGATGCGCAGCAAGTTGAAGTGCTATGCAAAGAATTAGCAAAAGATGTCGAAAATGTTTTGCTTGAGCTTGTCAGTTAGTAATAACTCGGTTAATATCTGCGCCTCTTAAATGGAGGGTGCTAATGCGAGATTTTATCGTCGCTGGTAACTGGAAAATGAATGGTGATGCTCAACTTGTTGATCATTTCCTTGAAGGCTTGAGTCATGCCTCTTTTCCTGCGGCAGTAGAAGTCGTTTTATGTCCTCCTGCAGTCTATCTTGGATCCTTTGGTGATGCTGCGGCTCGAATAGGTGCGCAGAATTGCTCGAGTGAAGCTTCTGGTGCATTTACAGGCGAGTTGTCTGTAGAGATGCTGCAAGATGTGGGCTGTAAGTATGTGTTGGTAGGCCACTCTGAGCGTCGAGCCCTATTTGGTGAGACGGATTCGGTTGTAGCGCAAAAGGTTAAGACAGTTTCTGATTCTGGCCTGCTCCCGATTCTTTGTGTGGGTGAAACACTTGAAGAAAGACAATCAGGTGACTACCTGAATGTTGTTTCAAAGCAGGTTGTAAGTGGTTTGTCGCTGCTAGATAAAAAACAAACTGCTGCAGTTGTGCTTGCTTATGAGCCTGTTTGGGCTATTGGAACTGGACTTACAGCGACTCCAGAACAGGCGCAAGAGGTGCATGCATCGATAAGGCAAGTGCTTGAAACGCTAATCGATGAAGATATATCACGGAAAGTGAAAATTCTTTATGGTGGTAGCGTAAATGCTGGTAATGCTGCAGAGTTGTTTGCTCAGCAAGATATCGATGGTGGCTTAGTGGGTGGAGCTTCACTCAAATTTGATGAATTCATGGCTATTTGCAGCGCTGCTGCAAAGCTAGTTTAAATGGTAGGCAATATGGAAACTCTTGTTCTTGCTGCGCACGTCATTTTGGCTGCTGGTATTATTGGTTTGGTTTTGTTGCAGCAGGGTAAAGGTGCTGAAGCAGGTGCCTCATTCGGTGGCGGTGCTTCTCAGACTGTTTTCGGTAGTCAGGGTTCAAGTAGTTTCTTGGGTCGAATGACAGCTGTTTTAGCTACGGGTTTGTTTATTACAAGTTTCGTATTGGCTGTTTATGCAAAGCAGCAGGCTGAGTCTATATCCGATCAGGGTATTCCTCAGGTTGAAACGGTAAATGAAGCGCCTGCGCTTCCAGTGTTAGATGAAAAGAAAGCAGCTGCTCCTGCAGATGCTGATGTACCCAAAGCTAATTAATTAAACGTTTTTGCCCAAGTGGTGGAATTGGTAGACACGCTATCTTGAGGGGGTAGTGGCCAGCGGCTGTGCCGGTTCGAGTCCGGCCTTGGGCACCATTTAGTTGCAAAATAGGTGTGATCTGTGTATGATACGCACCTGTTTCTGATGCGGGGTGGAGCAGTCTGGTAGCTCGTCGGGCTCATAACCCGAAGGTCGTTGGT
>DAIRSP010000064.1:0-13878 GCA_036804365.1 Neptunomonas sp.
GCTCAGGTTCCCTCTCAGACTGTGCTATGCGAGCACCCCATCCGCCCGCAATTTCATAGCCCATACAACTAAAACCAAACTCAACATCCACTGTGCTTTCACGAAGTGTTTTCCAGTTAGCAGTTACCTCAGCAGGCAAACCGCCTGCTGCGGTCACAATACGATCGCCTGGATCGCAAAGATTATTCACTACACCGATCGCTTGCGCGTATCGATTCGGTCCGAGGTGAATATTGGTATTAGTTGCTCGTGTATCAGCCCAACCCTGCCTCTCATACTCCGCGAATGTTAGCCATTCTTCAGGTGCACGATAGCTCGCCATCAGTTGAGTTAGTTTCGGCAAACTCTCTTTGGCACCGGCCACCAATTCAATACCTAAGTGCTTCTGCGCATCATGACGGGCAGGGTTCAGCTTGATGAGTTTTGCTGATGGACTAAAGACACTCCAAGATCCAGTCGTAAAATCTTGTAAGCGGGTCCCCACACACAGGACAACATCCGCCTGATCAGCTATTGCATTAGCAGAGTCCGAACCAGTAACACCTAATGGGCCGCAATTCAGAGGGTGATCACATACAAGGTTAGCGCGCCCGGCAATTGTTTCTACAACGGGTATAGCGTGCTGCTCAGCAAAATTACGCAACTCGTCTATCGCATCACCATACTGCACTCCGCCACCAGCAACGATAAGAGGTTTCTTTGCACAACTAAGAAGTTCTGCTGCCTCAGACAACTGGATTGGGTCAGGCAAAATTGAACGAATACGATGGACTTTGGGCTCAAAGAAAGTGGTAGGGTATTCAAACGTCCACCCTTGCACATCTTGTGGAAGCCCAATAAAGGCAGGTCCACAATCGGCCGGATCCAACATGACACCAATAGCTTGCGGTAGAGATTGAAGAATTTGCGCAGGATGGGTAATTCGATCCCAGTAACGCGTTACAGATTTAAACGCATCGGTAACGCCTAGTGCAGGGTTATTGAAATGCTCAACTTGCTGCAATACAGGGTCTGGCAGACGTGTTGCAAAATTATCCCCACACAACATCAGCATGGGCAGTCTATTCGCCATAGCGAGGGCGGATGATGTAACCAAGTTTGCCGTGCCGGGGCCTGCTGATGCGGTACAAAACATAATGCGGTTGCGTTTGTGATACTTTGCATACGCCGCCGCGGCAAAACCCATCGACTGCTCGTTTTGACCTCGAAACAGCGGCAAGTCATCTTTGACTTCATACAAAGCCTCACCGAGGCAAGTTACATTACCGTGCCCAAAAATTCCGAACCCACCACCGAATAGTCGAACCCGCTCACCTTGAATATCTATCCACTGATTTTGCAGGTAACGAATTATCGCTTGCGCTGTTGTGAGGGTGACTGTTTCGCCCATTGATACATCCTAATGTTGATTATTTTGTTCGAAAACGATACAACATTTGCAACCGGTTGCAAACACAAGGCAAAACAAGATGAAAAAAATAAACTTAGGAGTTATCGGCGGCGGATATATGGGCAAGGCTCATGCTGTTGCGTCGCACTCCGTTAGTGCAGTGATGGAGCTAGATGCAACCGTGACACTAGGAGGAATCGCAGCGAGCTCACTTGAGAGCGCCCAGCGCTACGCTCAACTCTTCAAGGCTCCACGAGCGTTTACCACTGCTAAGGAGCTCATTAATTCAGATGATATAGACGCCGTCATAATCGCATCACCGCAGGATACTCACCTGGAATTTGTAAAACTCTGCGCTGCTGCCGGAAAGCCTGTGATGTGCGAAAAACCAATGGGACGAACCCTCGTAGAGGCAGAAGCGATTGCTGATGCTGCAAAGTCAATCATCAACCTAGTTGCATACAACTATATAAATACTCCGGCCAGCGCATACGCGCGCAAGCTAGTTGCAGACGGTGTGATTGGAGAGATCACCTGGTTCCGTGGAGAACACAACGAAGACTTCATGGTGGAACCATTAGATAGTTGGCGACTTCATGGTGATGCAAACGGCACGCTAGGTGATTTAGCACCCCACGTTATTCAATGCGCCCTCGCATTTTGTGGCCCGATTCAATCCCTAGTAGCTGATATTAAATGCAGACCAGAGTCTCGAAGACAGCCCAAGAGCTCCAACTCAAACGACGATCAGATTCAATTCATGTGCCAATTTCAAAATGGTGCTAATGGATTTATCTCATCATCGCGCGTCGCCCACGGACGAAAGATGGGATATGCCTATGAAATACATGGGACTGAGGGGACTATTCGTTTTGATCAAGAGGATCAAAACTCGCTCTGGCTCTATCAGAGAGACATGAGTCCGAATGCTGGTTTTAAACGTATTTTTTCAGGACCTGGTCATGGTGACTACAGCTTTTTCTGTCAGGGCCCAGCACACGGAACCGGCTACCAAGACCAGATAATTATTGAACAAGCCAATTTTATAAGAGCCATACTCGGCAAGCAGCCGGCATGGCCATCATTCGATGACGGAGCTGAAGTCATGCGCGTGGTAGATGCGGTTAGAAACTCTTACAAAACTTCAGGCTGGATAAGCCTTTAAGCACAAGGTAAAAATAATGACAATTCGTGTAGGAAACGCACCCTGTTCGTGGGGTGTTGAATTTGCTGGAGATCCTCGCAACCCGTCATGGGACACCGTACTTAAAGAGTGTGCTGAAGCGGGCTACAAAGGGATTGAACTCGGTCCCATTGGCTTTATGCCAGAAGACCCTGACGAGCTCTCAGCAGCGTTGAAAAAATATGACCTGCAACTTACCGCAGGTGTTCTTTACCAGCCATTCCATGATGCCGATAGGTTTTCCGAACTACTCGACAAAGCGCATCGTACATGCCGCGCTTTAAAGGCGCATGGTGCCGATCAACTTGTTTTGATCGACTCTATATCAGAGCGCCGAGCGCCCGCAGCGGGGAGGCCCAACGAAGCAGTCAAAATGGGTTGTGATGAATGGAACGCCTTTGTTGAGCGCATAAGAACAGTCGCAAAACTCGGGACGGAAGAGTATGGACTCACAGTTAGCATCCACAGTCACAGTGCTGGCTTCGTAGACTACCTGCCTGAACTAGAACAGTTACTTAAAGAGATTGAACCAGAATATTTAAAACTGTGCGTCGACACCGGTCATCAGACCTACGCTGGTTTCGATCCGGTGGAGTTTATGCAGCGACACTTTGATCGCCTTGCCTATGTTCACTTTAAAGACATCGACCCTACCGTAAAAACAGACGTTATTAGTAACAGAACAGGATTCTATGAAGCCTGTGGACAAGGGATATTTTGCAATCTTGGTCAGGGCGAAGTCGACTTTAACGCAGTTAAAAAATTGCTTACAGAACGCGGTTACACCGGCTGGATAACTGTGGAGCAAGATTGTGACCCCACCCTTGATGTATCACCGGTAACTGATGCTATAGCTAACCGAGAATTTCTAGCCAGCGTTGGCTTCTAAATTGGAGTAAGTGGTAAATGAAACAGATTAACTGGGGTTTAATTGGCGGCGGTCGTGGCAGCCAGATTGGTCCAGCCCACCGACTGGGTGCACGCCTCGATGGCCTGTTTAACTTTAAAGCGGCTGCACTAGACCACCGCCCTGAAGAGGGCAAAGCTTACGGTGTAGAGCTGGGTCTAGATTCTGATCGCAGTTATGGTGACTGGCGCGAGATGCTAGAGGGCGAGCGCAACCGCGAAGATCGGGTTGAGTTGGTGACCATCGCTACACCTAACGACACTCACTATGAGATTAGTAAAGCTTTCCTGGAAGCGGGCTTCCACGTACTCTGCGAAAAACCCCTGACTATGAATGTTGAGCAAGCCGAGGATCTTGTTCAGATTGCAGCTGCAAGCGGCAAAATCTGCGCCGTGAACTACGGCTATTCAGGTTATTCATTGGTACGCCATATGCGCTCGATGGTTGCTCGGGGTGATATCGGCAAAGTACGGATGGTGTTTGCTGAGTTTGCCCATGGACATCACGCGGACGCAGCAGACGCGGATAATCCACGTGTTCGCTGGCGTTATGATCCAACCAAAGTGGGCGTTTCAGCGCAATTTGCAGATTGCGGGATACACGCCATGCATATGGCTAGTTTTGTAACTAACCAACGCGTGGAAAAGCTGAGTGCAGATTGTGTCAGCTTAATTCCTAGTCGAGAGCTTGAAGATGATGCTATGGTTAATTTTCGGATGTCCGAAGGTACTGTGGGGCGCCTCTGGACATCATCCTGTGCAATAGGTCGTCAGCATGGTCTAACAATTCAAATTTTCGGTGAAACTGGGGGACTTCGTTGGGCCCAAGAGCAACCTAACCAGCTCTACTACACGCCAGTGGGCGGCCGTACACAAGTTATAGAACGCGGTGAAGGTGGGTTATCGCCTGAAGCGGATCGTTCGAGTCGCGTCACAGTTGGCCATGCGGAAGGTATGCCCTTAGCATTTGGCAATATATACACAGAACTCGCACAAGCAATTGCTGTCATTAAACTGGGAGAGGTGCCTGATCTGGGGCTAATTCCGTTAGTGGACGCGGGAGCAGACTCTATAAAAGCCATCGCAGCTGTAGCTAAGTCAGGCAAACAGAAAGGTGCGTGGATTGACCTACAATTTAGGCATTGACCCTCTCTCAACTAACTTACACGGCAGAAGTGTCACACTCGGATGAAAAGCACTTCCCAGCTCAAGTTGAGATAACAAACGATCCACTGTTATCTCAACTATTTCACTAACTGGCTGACTGATAGTAGTGAGTTGAATGCTTTCCCATCCAGCCATCTGAATATTGTTAAAACCTATGATTCCGACTTGCTCAGGCACACTAATCCCTCCGGCCTTGAGAGCAGAAATTGCACCAAAAGCGATCATGTCATCACCACAGAAGTAGCCCTGAGAAAGCCCACCTTCAATAAATTGATGCATCGCTTTGTTACCCGCTTCAAAGGTGTAAGCATCAACAAATGCGACTCTTGACCTGACATTTGGTGCACTATCGATCACCGATAAAAATCCATTGAGTCGATCATTGGTAGAGGTTGAGAACTGTGGACCGCCCAAAAAACCGATATCTGAATAGCCTGCTTTTAACAGACGCTGAGCTCCCATGGCGCCTGCAGAGAAATTATCGATACCTACCACATCATAATCACCCTGATGATCTCGTCCAAAGGCATGAACAACTGGCAATCCAGCTTGAGAAAATGCGCTCGAAAACTCAACAGGAAGTGTAGAAGTAGCAACAACCACAGCATCAACTTGATATTGCGACAATAGATCAAGGCTGCGTTTAGGATCCGTCTCATCAGTTAAATTAACCAATAGAGTTCTGAGTCCTTTCTCTTGCAGTAAGCGTGTGAAAATATCGAAAATTTCTAGGTAAGCAGGGTTTTGAAAATTGTTTGCCACAAGGCCAACTAAACCTGTTTGGCCAGTCGTTAAACTTCTAGCTAAAATATTTGGCCTGTATCCTAAAAGCGCAGCGGCCTCTTCAACCAATTTTCTAGTTTTAGCTGATACTGATGCACCAGGCGTAAATGTTCTAGATACCGCACTTCGACTGACCCCCGCTGATCGAGCCACCTCGGCGAGTGTAACTTTATCTTTTATCGCTCTAGACAAGCTGAAACCCTAATCAACGAATACAAATAAAGATTATCACAGAGTAGCTTGATGAGATGAAATTAAACGCAAAAAAATCGCCTTACTATTGGAGAACAGGGGAGGCTATGGAGTGGGTACGACACTCCTAAGTAGGCGAGAAACAATAAAACGATCGCCATCATCAATACGTGTGATACCGAGGTCCTGTCACGATTCAACTTCGATACGGTTCGTCTTTTCACGATCAAAACCCTTGAATGAGCCCCAATCATGTTTTGCTAAACTTGAGCAGACTGGTGCAAATCTCACCATTATGAATGAATATCTTGTTGGCCGACTTGCTGATGATGGAGGTGGTACTTCAATTGGCAGCATGACATTATTTCTGGTGTTATGTGCCGCAAGGTGATGCGAACCCGGCACCGGTAAAACTAAATATGCCGGCGTGGCTAAACTCTTTATAAAACGGGCTATAGTGGACCTGTTGGCATAGAAGTTTTTGCAGCTAATGATCTTGAAATGACACTTGAGGCATTCAAATCAGCTTTCACTTTGTGATGTTTTGAATAGAAACTAAAAAGATGCTCATTAGAACGCCTTAATTTTATGAATTAATCTACCATCTCTGTGAGCCCAATAGATAGCGCTTGCGCTACACACAATGAAGCAGAAAGTGATCGGATGCCATGTACGTCAGCCTCTTTTAAGGCTAACACAGCTGTAGCTTTCGTCGCCAATGGACTCAGTTCGCTATCCGTTAGCAATACGACTGGAATGCCACTTTCAATAGCATCAAGGGCTACAGCTTGTGTTTCTTGCCCATATGGGTGAAAACTGATTGCTATTAATGCATCACCTTTACGCATGCTGCCAGCTTGCTCATTAGTTAAGCCACCAATACTATCGATCAAAATTGAACGACGGTCTGCATGGCGAAGTGCGTAGCTGAAATAAGAAGCTACCGAAAACGCTCGCCTTACACCCATAACATAAATAGCATCTGCAGCTCTTAGAATGTCACCCGCTGCTTGCAGCTGCACAACATCAATATCTGAAAGAAGTTGTTGCAAAGCGGAGGAATTCGCGTCGGCAAACTGATGTAGCAATCCCACGGGGCCTTCAGATTCTTCATCTCCAACAGATTGCTTAGCAAGGCGAATTCGGTCACTGTAACTCGGAGATTCATGAAGAAGATGCTGTTGAAACAGACGCTGCATCTCAGAAAAACCTGTGTAACCAAAGGCGTTAGCAAAACGAACCAGAGTTGATGGATGTACCTCTGCATCTTTTGCGATAACCGCCACAGTGCCAAATGCAATTTCATTAGGATTATCTAACAGATATCTAGCTACCTGACGAAGACGTTTGCTAAGAGAGTCGTGTTCAGAAGCAATCTTTGCTTTCAAATCAGCAAGAGTAGATGGAACGCTATTAAGCATATATAGATCTCACAAAAGGGTGTTCGAACGTACATGATAACAGTGAATTTTTTTTTTGGAATATTTTTTCCAAAACTGAAAATTTTTGATCGTTTTAAATCAAAGCATCATAAAAAAAATAAAATGCCAAAACATCCAATAATTAAAGACCTGGAAAAGCAGTAGTGTAAGCACTCCAATAAAAGAGATAGCACGAAAAACGAGCAAACAGCTACAAACTGTATTTAACGATTTACATACAGTTAGTACAGAAACTAGACTTACTGCTAAGCTATTTATTTCAGAAAACTTGTAGGTAAAAAATGATCCGTGATCAAGATTTAGAATTTTTCAAACCAAAAATCAGACGTTATCTAACAGTTGGCATATCTGGTGGCTGGGCTATTTTAGAGTGGTTTGTATTTGGAAGTACATTTTGGGGGATTCTTGCGAGCGCCATGTCAATTTACAGTTACTGGCGCCTGTTTCTTACCTACCCTGAAGAGTAGGCACACCTCAAAAATTCTTGAGGTGTGCGATGAATTTAACCCTGTGCGGCTTTTTTCTTATCCGCTTCAAGTATCCACTCATGGTCAGGGTCGTTGTGGAAAATCCATTCACGTGATGGCCCTGCCATTACATTCAAGTAGTAGGATGTATATCCATGTGGAGCTCCTACTGGATGATAGCCCTCAGGAACCATCACAACGCCGTTATTCTCAACCGCCATCGTTTCGTCAAGAGAACGATCATCTGTATAAACGCGCTGAAAAACGAAACCCTGTTCAGGGTCCACTTTGTGAAAATATGTCTCTTCAAGCATTGTCTCAGACGGCGATATATCACGATCGTGTTTATGGGGTGGGTAGCTTGACCAATTTCCGTCTGGGGTAATCACCTCACAAACTAGCAATTTCTCGGCTGCCATATTGCCAAAGAGAATGTTGCAGACATGGCGTTGATTCGTGCCTATGCCACGCGTTTCAAAACTAGCATCAGCTGGTGTAATTAATCGAGCTGGGTATTCACCCTTGCCAGGTGCACTACATACAGCTACTTCTATATCTGAATTTGCAGTAACAATAAAATTATCAGATGGCGGAACATATACAGCATAAGGGGCTTTTTGCTCGAACACACTTTGGCGCTCACCAAGGCCAGTCCAATTCTCTGAATTTGTTGCTACATCAGCAAAACCAGTCACGAGAACGACACAGACTTCCCTATCAACTGTAGCCTGCTCAAGTGTTTGACCTTTTTTAAGCTTATATACTTCGAAACCAACGTACTCCCAGCCGGCAGATTCTGGGGTAATCTTTTGAATTAGCCCATATTCATTTGGGGCTGATGCACGCGAAAGAAGATGTGACATGATAAACCTCGAATACGATTTGATGGTGAAATTCTAGCCACTATCTAGAAGATTAAAAAGGTCAATTTGGAACTTTTATTCCAATTCACCTAACACTTTAAACAAAAATCATTATATTTCTGCTACAAATCAGACCAAAAAAACAATAAATAACTGATTTATATAAATAATTTTCCATTATGATACATTCATTCCAAAATGTTGACTAAATGGAAATTAATTTCTATCCTGATCGTCACAAAATAATCAGTGATACATGGGTTACAGACTCTACTTTTCTTCTGTAACTCCAACACATAGCCATTAGGAGCCACCATGAGTGACCTGAAGTCGAGTGTAGGCACACGCGATCTCGATATCATTTGCCTAGGACGAGCAGCCGTTGACCTCTACGGAGAGCAGATCGGTAGTAGACTCGAGGATATGGGCAGCTTTGCCAAATACCTTGGCGGTTCATCAGGTAATATTGCCTACGGTACCTCTCGCTTGGGACTTCGTTCATCAATGCTAACCCGAGTAGGTGATGAGCATATGGGGCGTTTTGTTCGTGAGGAGTTCGCTCACGCTGGAGTAGACACTAGCCATGTCATTACCGATAAAGATCGCCTAACTGGGTTAGTTATTTTAGGAATTAAAGATCAAGACACCTTTCCACTGATCTTCTACCGCCGTGACTGTGCCGATATGGCGCTGGACAAAGATGACTTCTCTGAAGAGTACATCGCATCAAGCCGATCGTTACTTATTACAGGAACACACCTCTCTACCCCATCGACCTATGATGCCTGTATGCAAGCGATTGAGTATGCAAAAGCAGCTGGAACAAAGGTCTGTCTAGATATCGATTACCGACCTGTTCTTTGGGGACTAACCGGTATTGGCGAAGGTGAAAACCGATTCGTATCTAATGAGGGTGTAAGCCAGCATCTTCAAACTGTACTTCCCCACCTAGATCTAATCGTAGGTACTGAAGAAGAGGTGCACATCGCAGGTGGTACAACCGATACCATTACTGCGCTGAAAAAGATTCGTGAACTATCGAATGCAACCATTGTTCTTAAACTAGGTGCACTTGGCTGTACTGTTCTCGATGGCGCGATTCCAGATTCTATGGATGAGTTTGATGTATTTACAGGTGTTCGTGTTGAAGTACTTAATGTACTTGGCGCGGGTGATGCCTTCATGTCAGGCTTCCTTCGTGGCTGGCTAACAGGCAAGGACTACAAAACCTGTTGCCAGTATGCAAACGCTTGTGGCGCATTAGTGGTTTCTCGCCACGGCTGTGCACCAGCCATTCCATCAGCAGAAGAGCTTGATTACTACATTGCTCACGCCGAAGAGATCCCACGCCCAGATCAAGATAAAGAGTTGAACTACCTTCACCGTGTGACAACTCGTCGTGCTCCTGAGTGGAATGAAATTTACGGTTTAGCTTATGACCACCGTATTCAACTCTTCCAAATGGCTCGTGAAGCAGGAACCAGTGAAGAACGTATCAAGAAACTAAAACAGCTGCTTGTGCAGGCAACTAAAGTTGGCGCTGAACAAGCGGGCTTATCCAATAATATCGGTGTACTCATCGACGACACTTACGGGCAAGATGCCCTCAACGATGTTACCGGCTTAGGCTGGTGGATTGGGCGCCCAGTCGAGCTACCAACGTCCAACCCAATCGAACTGGAGGGTGGCCGATCAATCGGCAGCCGTCTGCGTGAGTGGCCATTAGAGCATGTTGTTAAGTGCCTAATTTTCTACCACCCAGATCAACCCATTGAACACCGTCTAGCACAAGAGCGCCAAGCAAAAGAGCTTTACGAGGCGTGTTGCGCTTCTGGGCATGAACTGCTTTTAGAGATCATCCCTCCTCGCGACATGGAGACCGATGAAGAGACTCTAGTTCGCGCACTAACTCGTTTCTACAACCTAGGCATTCGTCCGGACTGGTGGAAACTACCAGCACCAAGCCGAAATGTTTGGGCTAAATTGACAGACCTTATCAATAGCCGCCAACCTCACTGTCGTGGTGTTGTTCTGCTGGGTCTTGACGCACCACTGGATGAACTTAAACGTGATTTCGCAAACTCAGCAGGTTTTGATATCTGTAAAGGGTTTACGGTTGGACGTACACTTTGGTCCGCAGAGAGCCGTCAATGGCTTGCTAATGAGATTGATGACGAGGCATTTGTTGCTCAAGTGAGCCAGAACTACCTAAGCCTCATCGACAGCTGGCGTCAACGCTAAGAATAACTTGGGAAATATAGACATGAGCACGATCAGATTAACTATGGCGCAGGCAGTTGTGCGCTACCTAATGGCTCAAAAAGTGATCATCGATGGTGAAAAACTACCGATGTTCGCAGGCGTCTGGGCAATCTTCGGTCACGGTAACGTAGCTGGATTGGGTGAAGCGCTAGAGCCAGTGCAAGATCAGCTTCCGACCTACCGTGGTCAAAATGAACAAACTATGGCACATGCAGCCATTGCTTACACGAAAACAGCTAACCGTCGTCGTATGATGGCAGTAACAGCTTCTGCAGGCCCAGGCTCAGTTAATATGGTAACGGCATCGGCTGTTGCCCACGTAAACCGCCTACCGGTGCTATTCCTACCGGGTGATACTTTTGCAACTCGCATGCCAGACCCTGTTCTGCAACAGGTTGAGAATCCACACGACTACACACTGACATCAAACGATGCATTCAAACCTGTCAGCCGTTATTTTGACCGCATCATGCGCCCTGAACAGCTGCTTGCCGCACTACCTAATGTCATGCGTGTTCTAACAGATCCGGTTGATTGCGGCCCTGCATGTCTTGCGATTCCTCAAGATGTTCAGACGATGGCGTTCGATTACCCTGAATCCTTCTTTGATGAGAAAGTCCACTATCTTCGCCGTCAAGGTCCGGACAGTGACGAATTGATGCGCGCTGTTGAGTTGATCAAACAGGCCAAGAAACCAATGGTTATCTTGGGTGGCGGCGTTCACTATTCAGAGGCGATGGGTGAACTGGACCAGTTTGTCACTAAATTCAATCTACCGGTAGCAGAGACCCAAGCCGGTAAAGGCGGTTTGCCTTGGGATCACCCGCTTAACGTCGGCACCATGGGTGTCAGCGGTGGTGCAGCGGCAGCTGCCATTGCTCCGGATACGGATCTAGTCATTGCAGTGGGCACTCGTTTGGGTGACTTCGCGACGGGATCACGCGCACTATTTAATAAAGATGCAAAACTTGTCTGCATTAATGTTGGTTCTTTTGATGCCATCAAACACAAAGCACAACCGCTTGTGGGTGACGCGAAACTGACTCTATCACTTCTAACTGAGGCTTTAACTGGCTGGAGCATTGATTCAGCTTGGGCCGCTAAATTCACTGATGAACGTGCTAAATGGCTTCATACCTGTGATGTAGCGATGACAGATCGCGGATCAGACCTTCCAACGGATGCTGAAGTTGTCGGGGCAGTGCTTCGCTCTTCAGATCAGACTAAGGATATTGTCGAATCTGCTGCTGGCGGCCTACCAGGCGAGCTACAGAAACTGTGGCGTACTAAGCACAGCAAGGGTTACCACATGGAGTATGGCTACTCATGTATGGGTTATGAAGTTGCTGGCGGTATCGGCGTCAAGATGGCTAAACCAGACTCTGAAGTTTATGTCATGGTCGGCGATGGCTCATACATGATGGCCAACTCAGAGGTATTCACATCCGTCATGCTTGGCCAGAAGTTCATTTTGGTTGTGCTTGATAACCGTGGCTACGGTTGTATTCACCGCTTACAAACCAATGGATGTGGTGGTGCAGGCTTCAATAACCTACTTGAGGATTGTCTAACAGCTAACGGTGCTCCAGCACCTAAGATTGATTTTACGGCTCATGCCAAAGCGATGGGAGCCGAAGGCGAGACAGTCGCTACGATTTCAGAGCTTGAAGAGGCACTTGTTCGAGCACGTGCTGCAGATAAAACATATATCATCAGTATTGATACCGATCCGCTAATCACAGCACCAGGAGGCTGTTGGTGGGAAGTGGCAATTCCTGAAGTATCAGGTCGAAGCCAGGTTCTAGAAGCTAGAGCAAAATACGATGAAATGAAAAAGCGCCAGCTAGAAAACCTCTAGTCTGGAATATAAAACACCGGAGATTAAATTAATGAGTGTACGTATTGGTATTAATCCTCTGACATGGACTAACGATGACATGCCAGAGTTAGGTGCTGACACACCGCTTGAAACCTGCCTTTCTGAAGGAAAAGAAGCCGGTTACGCTGGCTTTGAATTGGGACAGAAATTCCCACGTAAAGCAGAAGTACTTGGTCCAATCCTTGATGCTCATGGACTAAAGTTAGTATCAGGCTGGTACTCAAGTCAGCTTCTTGAACGGACAGCAGAAGAAGAGATCGAGGCGATGCAGGATCACATGAATCTGCTAAAAGCACTGGGATCTAATGTGATGGTTTACTGTGAAGTGAGTCAGTGTATTCACGGCGAACGTGAAGTTCCTGTCTCTAAGCGTCCAGTCATGACAGATGCTGAGTGGACGACTCTGTTGGAACGAATTGAGGTTGTTGGACAGTACCTTCAGAGCCAAGGTATGGCGCTTGCTTACCACCACCACATGGGCACAGTAGTAGAGAGCGAAGCGGATGTTGATCGTCTAATGCAAGGCACATCAGATGCTGTTGGCCTGCTTCTGGATACTGGACACATGACCTACGCGGGTGGCGATCCACTTGCTCTTGCGAAGCGCTATGCAGGTCGTATCCGCCATGTACACTGTAAAGATATCCGTGCAGAAGTACTGAAGGATGCTAAAAACCAAAACTTAAGTTTCTTGAACTCAGTACTCAACGGAACTTTCACAGTACCCGGCGATGGTTCAGTTGATTACCCATCAATTTTCGCAGTACTTAAAGAGAGCAACTACAGTGGTTGGTTAGTTGTGGAAGCAGAGCAAGATCCTTCAGTGGCTCACCCTCTTACCTATGCGAAATTGGGCTATACCAACCTCACTAAGCTTTGTGCGGATGCTGGTTTAGAAGTATCAGTTTAACGATCATGTCCAACATTAGGCCCGCTTAGTGCGGGCCTTTTTTTAGCTTCTTTGCCCTGTCCAAAACTGAGGGGAAACCTGGCGTGCCAATATGAGTGCCGTAATCAACTCATTTTTGGGAACCGAAACACCTAACCGCTTCGCCTGTTCAACAACAAAGCCATTCAACGAATCGACCTCGGTTAAGCGGCCCGCTCGAACGTCTTGCAACATAGAGGGCTGATGGAAGCGGTGTTCAGCACAAGCGAAGTTGATCAAGTTATGCAGCGCCTCAGTATCCACCGTTGCATTCATCGCGTTCGCAACGCTAACGGCCTCATCAGCCAGAGCGTGAGCTTCACGCTTCAACGCTTCAGTGTCATTGACAATACCAGGGCCAGCATCAGTCAGAGCGCACACCCCGTTCATAGCGACATTAAAACAGGCCTTCTGCC
>DAIRSP010000065.1:0-10676 GCA_036804365.1 Neptunomonas sp.
GTTCAGCAGATGATGCAGGTTACCGGTGAGGAGGGTGTGACGCTAGACGACTTTATTATTTATCATAAAGCGCAGTGTTTAGATCAAGTGTATTTACAGCAAGATGCGTACGATGATGTAGATGTTTCTACCCCGTTAAGTCGCCAAAAGCAGATGTTTGATCTCTTGAGAGGGAGTTTATTTGCGGACATGGCTTTTACTGATAAAACTCAAGTACGAGAATATTTTATTTCGTTAACCGGTAGTTTTAGAAACTTAAACTATAGCGCTTCGATGAGCCCTGACTTTAAAAAATATATTGCAGAAATTGAAAACCTAAACACAAGGTCGGAGAGTTAAGGTGTCGCTAATTGCAGGTATTTTTATAGGATAGTGCTAATATATAAGTTTAATCTTTGAGTATTCACTAAGTCGCAAAATGACTATTGGAGTCCTCATTTGTAGTCGTTTTATCGGAGTGCTCCTTTTCTATGTCCCTTCGGATAGATGCTTCTTCAATTCCTCGCTACCAAACTTGGGGCATGGTGGGTATCGTTTTACTGCTGATTTTAGCGGTCGTGGTTTTTCTATATCGACACCAATATGGCGATGAAGATAAGCGAACCGCAGAGCTTTACGAAAAGATCGTTGAAACACAAAAAGCACGATTAAGCGCCGAAATTTATTCTGTTCAAAACTACATCCAATACATGAGTGATCAGGCGGAAACCGTATTGATGCGTGAATCAAAGGCGCGTGTTGATGAGGCCTTTTCTTTCGCGGAATCTATATACCGATCACTCAAAGACAGTACACCGAAAGACAAAATTGCCGAAATTATTCGCGAATCACTTCGAGGCGTACGATTTTTCAGTGGTCGGGGTTACTATTTTATTGATGATATGCACGGTAATTGTATTTTATTGCCTACCGCACCGCATTTAGAAGGCACTTCTCTGTGGGATAACCAAGATGATACTGGGCATTATATTATGCAGGGTATTATTGATTCGGTGCGTAATTCGAATGGCTTTGGTTATAGCCGTTATCGTTGGTACGCTCCTGGCGATACGACAGAAATGAAGGCAAAAGTTGCTTATTCAAGACACTTTGAGCCTTTGGGTTGGGTCATAGGCACTGGCGATTATCTTTTCCAAACCGAGAATGATTTAAAAGCTGCGGCACTAGAGCGTATCAGTTCGATTCGTTATGGCGATGATGGCTATATAGCGGTACTAGATATGTCTGGTAACGTGCTCGCAACGCCCAATACTAAAGCTAAGCTTCCATTGCACTATACCCAAATAGAAAACCCCTATGAGCGTGAAGTTGTCGAGCAGATACTCAAAAAGGCCCATGAAGGGGGCGGTTTTACACGTTATCAATGGTTTCTACCTGATGACAGTAGCAGCTTAGGTACCAAGCTTTCCTTGGTCTATGTCGTACCTGAATGGGACTGGGTTTTAGTTGCTGGAGTGTACCCCGACGAGTTGCAATCACTGATGACGGAACAGTCTGAACTACAGGCTAGGGACTTGCGTGAAGGTTTAGAACAGTTGTTATTAGTTATCGCTGTTTTAGGCGTGGTTTTCCTTTGTTTGGCCTGGATCTACGGTGCTTGGTTGCGCGCCTTATTTGGCCGTTATGAAAAAAATATACAGGAAAAGCAAGCGGTCATAGAGCAGGGTGCAAAAGAACTGAAAATGGCAGCACGGGTGTTTGAGACAGCCCATGAAGGCATCATGGTCACGGATGCAAATAACAAGATCGTTGCGGTTAACCGTTCATTTACTGCAATAACCGGGTATGACGAGCGTGAGGTTTTAGGGAAGGAGCCTGGTTTCTTAGCATCAGGGCGACATTCTTCAGAGTTTTATCAAGAGCTGTGGAGTTCATTGGCTGCTTTTGATCAATGGCATGGAGAAGTCTGGAATAAAAACAAAAATGGGGATTGCTTCCCCGAGCAGCTAGCCATCTCCGTGTCTCGTGATGAGCAGGGCGAGATTATTAACTATATAGCGACCTTTAACGATATCACAGATAAAAAAAGTGTCGAAGATAAACTCCGTTATATGGCGGAATATGATGAGCTAACAGGTCTGCCTAATCGCCGGCTGCTTATGGATCGTGTAAACCAGACGATAGCGAGAGCTAAGCGGCATGAGTTACGCCGTTTTTCGGTAATGTTTATAGATTTAGATCGATTTAAAAATATCAATGACTCTCTAGGTCATGCGATTGGAGACAAAGTACTCCGCGAAACGGCAAAGCGACTAAAAGACGCGGTTCGTGAGATTGATAGTGTGAGTCGAATCGGTGGAGATGAGTTCGTAATTCTCATCACCGGTGGCTATCGAGATGATAGCTTGATGACCGCTGCAACTTTAGCTCAGCGTTTGATTCGTATGATTGCAGAGCCAATAACCGAAAATGATATGGCGTTGATAGTCACACCGAGTATCGGAATAGCGACTTACCCATCCGATGGAGAAGACTTTGAGACATTACTGAGAAATGCAGATACTGCCTTGTATCACGCTAAATCTGAGGGGCGCAATAACTATCAGTTTTATAGCCGTGAAATGAATGAAAAAGCCTCTGCTCGATTAAGAATGGAAGCTGCGCTCCGCCAGGGTATTGAACGACAGGAGTTTCAGCTTTACTACCAACCGCAATACCAGCTACCCAATAATAATATAGTGGGATGCGAAGTGTTAATTCGCTGGATTAAAGATGGTAAATTTATTCCCCCTGATGAGTTCATCCCTACAGCAGAAGAGACGGGGCTTATCCTTCCTATCGGTGATTGGGTGCTAGAGGAGGCTTGCAAGCAGGGTGCTGAGTGGATTGCAAAAGGAGTATATCTAGAGACTATTGCTGTGAACGTTTCTGCGGTTCAGTTTCGTCAAGAGTTCTACGCCCAAGTAACAGACGTGTTGCAAAGAACGGGCTTCCCAGCAGAAAAATTAGTTCTGGAAGTGACTGAAACGGCCTTGATGAATGATGCCGAACGGACTCAGTTGTTACTTGAGAAACTTAAAAATCTCGGTGTGCAGGTAGCGTTAGATGATTTTGGGACAGGCTATTCAAGTCTTGCCTATTTGAAAAAGTTTCCGCTTGATAAGCTTAAAATTGATCGGGCCTTCATTGATGGATTACCGCATGATAAAGAGGACTATGCCATTACCGCTTCAATTCTTGATGTGGCGAAGCATTTACAGTTAACAACCATTGCTGAAGGTGTTGAAAATCAAGATCAACTACTTTGTTTAGCTCAGAATGGTTGCGATCAGGTACAGGGTTATTATTTTTCTAAACCTGTGCCGAGCGATGAGTTCATCAAATTAATAAGTCTGGCTAATGGCATAGTATAAATATTAATTTGGTTAATGCTGTATCCGGCGTATGCTGCATGCTTTTCCTCTTTTGAGATAAAAGTTTATGTTGGGTCGTTGGGTGCCTTTTCTTAGCTTGATCATGGCGATGCTGCTCTGGGCAAGCTCATTTATAGCGTTAAAAATAGCTTTTGCCGTCTATGATCCTATGGTGGTTATTTTTGCGCGGATGTTGATTGCCGCATTCTGCTTCCTCTTTTTCTGGCGGTATATCAATTATTACACCTATAAGCCGGGGGATTGGAAGTTACTGGGTATTATGGTGATTGCTGAGCCCTGTCTCTATTTCGTTTTTGAAGCCAACGCTTTACAAAATACCAGTGCTACGCAGGCGGGTATGATCACATCCTTAGCCCCACTGTTAGTCGCAGTCGCTGCCTTCTATGTTTTGCAAGAGCGGCTCAGAAAAGAGGTTTGGTTTGGGTTTATAATCGCGGTGTCGGGTGTTGTTTGGCTCAGCTTGGCGGGAGAACCTGACTTAAGTGCTCCTAATCCGCTATTGGGGAACTTTCTAGAGCTATGTGCCATGATATGTGCAACCGTTTATACGTTAGCGCTCAAACGGCTATCAGAGCGTTATTCAACGTGGCTACTGACTGCGTTGCAAGCGTTTTGTGGCTCTGTTTTTTTCGCCCCATTTCTATTTCTTCCTGAAACAAGCCTACCGCAGCAGTTTAATGTTGAGGGCGTAGCAGCGGTTGTTTATTTAGGCACATTGATCAATATTGGGGCTTATGGTCTTTATAATTTGGGCGTTTCAAAAGTCAAAGCTGCTCAGGCTTCTGCATATATCAATTTGATACCGGTATTTACTTTGCTTATGGCGTTTTTCATCTTAGGCGAGCGGCTCAATTTTGAGCAGTTCTTGGCATCGGGTTTAGTACTGTTAGGTGTGATGCTCAGTCAGTGGCAGCCTAAAGATGAATCACAGTCTACGCTTGTCAATGAAGGGGTTAAGGTTTAGATGTGGGCATGGGCTTGTCTAAAACAATAGAGCGCATCTGGAAATGCCCCTCTTTACAGTCCTCTATATAGAGGCGGAGTGCATTTTTGATAGTTTGAAACGCGAGTTCATCCCAAGGGATATCTTCGAACTTAAATAGCTCTACTTCTAACGACTCGTCGCTGATTGAAAACTCAGCTTTAGGTAAGTCAGCTAAAAACAGCATCTGGACTTGGTTGGCGTGCACAATAGAGGTGATGGTATATAGGCCTTTGAGAACCACTTCTGCATTGGCCTCTTCACGTGTTTCGCGTAGCGCTGCTGCTTCAACCGACTCTTGATTTTCCATATAGCCCGCTGGAAGCGTCCAATAGCCATAGCGAGGTTCTATTGCCCGTTTACAGAGTAAGACTTGATTGCCTTCAAAAATGGGTATGCAGCCTGCAACAATTTTGGGGTTTTGGTAATGAATCGCATCGCATTGGTCACAAGTATGCCTTAAGCGATTGTCGCCTACAGGCATTTTTAAGGTGACTTCATTGCCGCATTGACTACAGTATTTCATTCAAAAACCCTGCTGAGACGGTAAGCCGTGTATGGCTTTGTAGATTATATTCGTTACACTTGCTGATGTATCATAACCTTTAGGTTATTAAATTGGGCAATCATGTTAAAGCAATTACGTAAACGATTAAGTGATTATCAGCCGCGAATGATTATGGGTAATCAACCGCAGGCGGGGGTATTGATAGCACTCACCGACAGTGCTGATCCCGAAGTGATATTAACTCGTAGGGCTTCTACTCTATCGTCTCATAGTGGTGAAATTGCCTTCCCGGGTGGAAAGTGTGATGACACAGATACAAGCTTACTCCATACCGCCTTGAGAGAAGCGGAGGAGGAGATCGGTTTATCTCCTGATTTAGTAGAGGTTATCGCTCCGCTAGGTCAGGTTTTATCGAAGCATCAGCTGAAAGTGACGCCTTGGGTCGGTATTGTTCCCGAGCAGGTTTCATTAAAGCCTAACCTTGATGAGTTGGACTGCATTTTTTCTGTACCATTGTCCTTTTTTTTAGATGATCGTCGTTACCGAACTGATGCGCTGCATTTTAAAGGGAAAATGCATTATGTGCCTGCCTATGAGTATGAAGGGCATATTATTTGGGGCTTAACAGCTTACATGCTTGTTGAGTTAATGAATGTTGGTTTTGATGCGGGTATCCCGATGAAACCTCGTCCGGAGCATGAAAGTGAGTGTTAAAGAAAACGCTGTAGTCAGTAAAGCCGTGAAAAACCCTTGTGTGGGTGTTTGTGCGCTAGATAACTCCGATATCTGTATTGCTTGCCATAGAAGTGGTATAGAAATTTGTGAGTGGGGTGTTTTGACGGAAGAGCAGCGAATCGAAGTGTTAAAGAAAATTGCTCGTCGAGAACAGGGTGAGATCTGCTAAGGAGTTATGATGAACGTCATGGTTGATCTATGTATTGTGCCCTTAGGCGTAGGCGTCTCTGTTTCCGAGTATGTGGCCGCCTGTCAAAAGTTGATTCTGGCAGCAGGTCTATCCCATCAAATGCATGCCTACGGTACGAATATCGAGGGTGAGTGGGATGAGGTGTTCGCTGTCGTTAAAGCTTGTCATGAAGAAGTGCATCGTATGGGGGCACCGAGAATTACAACCTCCATGCGTTTAGGTACGCGAACAGACCGTAATCAGACAATGCAGGATAAAATAGATAGTGTTACCCAGAGGTTGAGCCTCTCCTAAGAAGAGGCTTAGTCATCGCTTTTTTAGTCTCTGCTTGATCCGCTTTCTGTTAGACGCGCTGTTTTAATCAGGTTATCAGTCATTTGTAGCGTTTCAATCCGATATCCATGGATGGTAAGGCAGACGTTAGCGTCAGGTATCGCTTCAAGTGTTTCGATAATAAGCCCATTGAGTGTTTTAGGGCCATCGGTAGGAAGATTCCAAGACAGCATTTTATTAATTTCGCGAATCGTAGCGGATGCATCGATAAAGTAGCTGCCATCTTCCTGTGGATGAATATCAGCGTTCTCTTCTCGGTGGTCGGTAGAGAGCTCGCCGACAATCTCTTCAAGAATATCTTCGAGCGTTGCAATCCCTAAAACATCACCGTATTCATCAACTACCAAGCCAATTCTTCGGCTTTCCTTTTGGAAGTTGAGCAGCTGAGTTTGGAGCGGTGTGCTTTCAGGGATAAAGTAGGGCTCGCGAATCACTTGTAGAATAGCGGGTTTAGTTACCTTGCCTTGTTGGATTAGTTGCGCAAGGTTTCTCATATGCAGTATACCCACGACCTTATTGATGTCGCCATGATAAACCGGTAGGCGTGTATGAGTAGTGGTTGATAACTTGCCTAATATTTTCTCTATATCATCATCTAGGTCGATCCCTTGGATTTCGTTCTTAGGGATCATGATGTCATCAACCGTGACATCATTAAGTTCTAATACGCCAAGTAGCATTGATTGCTTGCGTTTAGGCAGGAGCGCACCGGCTTCATTGACTAAGGTTCTTAGTTCTTCTGTGCTGAGGTGATGGTTGCTATTACCATCTGGGCTGATACCAAACATACGCAGCAGGCCATTGGTGATGCTGTTAACAATCCAAACAAGGGGGTAGCTGACTTTGAGTAGAGGTATCAGTACATAGGCCGCTTTAAATGCGATCTTTTCCGGGTAGAGTGCTGCAACCGTTTTAGGAGACACTTCGGCAAATATCAAGATAATGATCGTTAGGCCCGCTGTTGCGATGGCGATACCTGCGTCGCCCCATAAACGAACAGCAATCACGGTTGCGATTGCAGAAGCAAGAATATTGACAAAGTTATTGCCGATGAGGATAACCCCGATCAAACGATCAGGTCTTTCCAGTAGCTTGCTGGCTTGGCGGGCACCGCCATGGTTCTGCTTAACAAGGTGCTTAAGCCGATATCGGTTAAGTGACATCATCCCTGTTTCAGAACTCGAGAAGAAAGCTGAGCAAAGAATTAGAAAAAAGAGTACGCCCAGTAAAAAACTTATCGATGCATCTTCCAAAACAATAGCCTTATGTCACTAAATGGGGATCCATTTTCGAGCGGGTGCCGCTGTCTGTCAATAGGCTAAATCGCCTAGTTACCCATTAAATCTAAAACCAGTTTAGATCCAAAGAATCCGAGCATTAATACAACAAACCCGCTGACCGTCCAGCGAACCGCTTTTTGGCTGCGCCAACCGAGAACTGTTCGACCCCAGAGCAGAACGGCATACAGTGCCCATGCCAATAGGGACAGTAGAGTTTTGTGGATCAAATGCTGCGCGAATAAATTATCAACAAAGATAAATCCGGAAGCGAGTGCTGTGGTTAATAGAATCATGCCAACCCAGATCATTTCGAACAGCAAGGTTTCCATGGTTTGAATAGGCGGTAAAGATGCCACTAATCCACGCGTAGCATGCTGTTTAAGGGCGGTATGTTGTTTTGATAGCAGAAACGCTTGGAAGGTTGCGACTGTAAAAATGCTATAGGCCAAAATTGAAAGCAGTATATGGATAATCAGGCCGCCAGCATAAAACTTAGCAATACCTAAATGAGGCCCCCATACGGAAAGACCTGCAGTGACAGCCACCATTGGGAGTATCCCAATGAAGATATTTTCGATGGGTTGGCGGAAGCTACTGAAGAGGACTACCGCTGTAACTAGCCAGCCAACGAAGGAACCAGCAATAAAAAAGCCCAGATTGATGCCGTCAGGTTGGTGTAAGACTGAGTAGACAGAAAATGTATGGAATAGCATACCTAGCGCAGCTAAGAGCTTGATGATAAGGCTAGGTGCTTTAGATAGTCCGTTTAGCTTTCGCCACTGAATAAAAGCGGCTGCTAAGTACAAAATCATCGCTATGAGCGTCGATGTTGTGAGCATGTGTTCCTCCAATAAAGGAGGCTAGTGTGGCATAAATGCGTGACGGTGGAAATATGGGGTGCGGGGTTCGGACTCCCTGAGTTATAATAACCGCAATATTTTAAAGAATTTCTAGAGTTGAACCTGTTAAGGCTATCGGCGTGTGGAAAACCATGCACCGTCATTTGAATGGGCTCAGCCCTTTATAGAGGCGAGATATGTTTGAGAATCTATCGGAACGTTTGACGAAAACGCTTCGCTCTGTCACTGGTCAAGCGAAGCTCACAGAAGACAATATTAAAGATACGCTGCGTGAAGTGCGTATGGCGTTGTTAGAAGCTGATGTGGCTTTGCCTGTCGTTAAAGAGTTTGTTAACAGCGTTAAAGAACGAGCTGTTGGTCAAGAAGTCTCTAAGAGTCTAACGCCGGGTCAAGTTTTCGTAAAAATAGTTAACGAAGAGCTTGTTCAGGTGATGGGTGAGGCGAACGAAGCCCTTAACCTATCGGCGACGCCGCCTGCAGTCGTGCTTATGGCCGGTTTGCAAGGTGCGGGTAAAACAACATCGGTTGCTAAGCTTTCTAGACTGCTAAAAGATCGCGAGAAGAAAAAAGTACTGGTTGTTTCAGTTGACGTTTACCGTCCGGCAGCGATCAAGCAGCTTGAAACGTTAGCGAAAGAGGTGGGCGTTGATTTTTTCCCATCAACAGGTGATCAAAAGCCTTTAGCGATTGCAGACGCCGCTATTCGTCACGCTAAGCTACAGCACTATGATGTGCTATTGGTAGATACCGCCGGTCGTCTTCATGTTGATAATGAGATGATGGGTGAAATAAAAGAGCTGCACGCAGCCATTAAACCCGTAGAAACACTGTTTGTTGTAGATGCAATGACGGGTCAAGATGCGGCCAATACTGCTAAGGCTTTCAGCGATGTATTGCCGCTGACAGGTGTGATCCTGACTAAAGCAGATGGTGATGCGCGTGGTGGTGCTGCCTTATCAGTTCGCCATATCACCGGTAAGCCAATTAAATTTATTGGTATGGGGGAAAAGGTTGATGCATTAGAGCCTTTCTATCCTGATCGTCTAGCGTCGCGCATTTTGGGTATGGGCGATGTGCTTTCCCTTATCGAAGAAGCAGAACGTAAAATCGATAAAGCCAAAGCTGAAAAATTTGCGGCGAAAATTAAGAAGGGCAAAGGTTTTGACCTTGAAGACTTCCGTGAACAGATTCAGCAGATGAAGAATATGGGCGGCATGATGGGAATGCTCGATAAAATGCCGGGTATGGGGCAGTTAGCGCAAGCGGCCGATGCTACAAAAGCAGAAAAAGGCATGATACAGATGGAAAGTATCATCAATTCCATGACCCCAGCTGAGCGTCGTGATCCAGATATTATTAGTGGCTCGCGCAAAAAACGTATCGCCGCAGGTTCTGGAACGCAGATTCAAGACATTAACCGCTTGTTGAAGCAGCATAAGCAGATGTCCAAGATGATGAAGAAGTTTTCTGGCAAAGGTGGCATGACTAAAATGCTGCGTGGTGTTAAAGGCATGTTGCCTCCAGGTATGGGTGGCGGAATGGGCGGTTTTCCTAAGTTCTAAGCTGCATATTTTTTAGACAAAATGCTTTCTTGTGAGGGCGGTTTCGCGTAGAATCCGCCCCCTGTATTTTGTTTTGGCCCGATTGAATACGCAAGTCGCGGATATTTAATCGGTAATGTAACGCTGGGCGATATCAAAACCCACGCAATATATAAAGGGATCAACGTATGGTCACAATTCGTTTGTCACGTGGTGGCGCTAAGAAGCGTCCTTTTTATCAAGTAACAGTTGCTGATTCTCGCAATGCGCGCGATGGTCGCTTTATTGAGCGTATCGGCTTCTTCAATCCTTCAGCTCGTGGTCAAGAAGAGCGCGTTCGTTTAGATCTAGAACGTGTTGAATACTGGACTAGCAAAGGCGCTCAGTTGTCTGAACGTGTTGCTCAGTTAGTAAAAGAAGCTAAAAAAACTGCATAATCATCTCTATTAGATAGTTGCCGGATAGGTCAATGAGCCGAAATACACCAAACGATATTACTGTACTCGGCCAGATTACCTCGGTTTACGGTGTGAAAGGATGGGTGAAAATCTATTCGCATACCGACCCGATGGAAAATATCCTGACCTATAGCCCTTGGTTGTTAAAGCTTAACGGCCAGTGGACACCTGTAAAAGTTGAGGTGTTTAAAAAGCATGGCAAAGGTCTAATAGCTAAGTTGGTGGGTGTCAGTGATCGCGAAGTTGCTCGTCAATATTGCGGTGCAGATATCGGTGTAGATAGTTCGCAGCTTCCTGAATTGGAAGAGGGTGAGTACTACTGGAGCCAACTAGAGAAATTATCAGTTTACACTCTCAACGGCGAACTGCTGGGGCGAGTGATTCACTTAATGGAAACCGGCTCTAACGATGTCAT
>DAIRSP010000065.1:10686-13859 GCA_036804365.1 Neptunomonas sp.
CGGAAAGTATCGATCGTAAAGAGCGAATGATTCCCTATCTTCCGGACCTGGTGATTAAAGATATTAACCTTGAAGAAGGTACGATGCGGGTCGATTGGGATCCGGAGTTCTAAGTCGTGTGGTTTGGCGTAATAACGCTTTTTCCTGAAATGTTTGAGTCGATTACTCAATATGGCGTGACGGGAAGGGCTGTGCGTGATGGTCTGCTGACGATTAAGTGTTGGAATCCTCGAGATTTTACACATGATCGGCACAACACGGTGGATGATCGCCCTTATGGCGGTGGTCCTGGCATGTTGATGAAAGTGCAACCATTGCGAGATGCGATCCATGCAGCGAAAGCTGAGGCAGGTGAAGGAGTTAGAGTGATCTACTTGTCACCTCAGGGTCGAAAGCTGAATCATGCGGGTGTGCAGGAGTTGGTTGCCTGTCACAAATTGATTTTGGTGGCGGGGCGCTATGAAGGTATTGATGAGCGCCTTATAGGAACGGAAATTGATGAAGAGTGGTCGTTAGGAGACTTTGTCCTCAGTGGCGGAGAGTTACCTGCAATGACCATGATTGATGCAGTATCCAGACTAGTGCCAGGGGTACTTGGGCATCAAAGCTCTGCTGAAGAGGATTCATTCGCAGCAGGCTTGTTAGATTGTCCACATTATACCCGTCCAGAATCGATCGATGGCTTACGCGTACCGGAAGTGTTGCTTGGTGGTAACCATGCAGAGATCAAACGCTGGCGTTTGAAACAGCAGTTAGGAAGAACATGGCAACGCCGTCCTGACCTGTTGGAAAATCTCGAATTGGATGCTGAGCAGCAAGCGTTGTTAACCGATTATATCCATGAGACCGAAGCGTCTGGTGGTTGAATATTAGGAGCGAGCGATGAGCAGCAAAAACACAATCATTCAGCAGATCGAAGCTGAACAGATGACTAAAGAAATTCCTGCATTTGCACCTGGTGACACAGTAGTTGTTCAGGTACGTGTAGTTGAGGGTACTCGTAGCCGTTTACAGGCGTTTGAAGGCGTTGTAATTGGTAAGCGTAACCGTGGTTTAAACTCTGCATTCACTGTGCGTAAAATTTCTCACGGTGTAGGTGTTGAGCGTACATTCCAGACTTACAGCCCAACCGTAGAAGAGATCTCTCTGAAGCGTCGTGGTGATGTTCGTCAAGCTAAACTTTACTACCTACGTGAGCGTAGTGGTAAATCTGCACGTATTAAGGAAAAGCTTAACTAAGCAAAACTTAATCGCTGCTATACTTAAAAAGGTGACTTCGGTCGCCTTTTTTTGCTTATATAATTCGCAAGATAATGGATTCACTTCTAAAATCAGATAGAAGTAAGGTTGCGCAAGGACGGGTTGTATGCGGTTGTGGCAAAAGTGGCTATTAATAAGCTTAGTGCCGATTATATTGGCTGTAGGGGCTATTGCCATCTATCAATACCAGGTGAAAGCCAGTATTGAAGATTTTCTTCAGTCTATGAAGCCAATTGCAAGGGTCAGTTATGATGGGCTAGATGCATCGCTGTCCGGTCATGTCAGTATTACCAACATAAAAATTCAGCCGCTCAAATATCAGAATCAAATTACACTGGATAGTCTGAGTTTTGATTTGCCATCTCCCCTGTTTGTTTTTACGGGTAAGGCTAATTTAGAGCAGGGTATATTAGATAGTCTATTTGCATTTAAGCTGTCAGGCGTGAGATATGACCTAGAAGCTGACTATGCTGAGTCGAACCGAAGTGAGAGTCTCGGTGATAGAGAGTTCTGTGAGCAAGGGGCGATGGATTCTCGACTGCTCCTATCAATGGGTTACCAACAATTGCGCGGTGATATGACATTGCGCTTAGAGCCTGAAGTAAAAAGTGGCTTGGTACGGATAGAATTAGCCACACAATTCCAAGATTTTTTTGTAGGTCAATTTGATCTGAGGTTGGCCGTTAATCAGGGACGTTTGTTCAGTCGAGTGGCTATGTCACAGGCGGGCGTTAAGTTGGTTAATTTTGCACTAACAGATAGTGGTTATAACTCACATTGGCAGGAGTACTGTTCAGCTCAGCTCGAACAGAGTAAAGAAACGTTATATGCGCTTTACCACGAAACTTTGGCTGTACAGTTGGGACTTGATAAAACGCAGGACAATAATCATTTGCTCGATTTGTTAGTCGGTACACGTGCGCCGGGTGGACAGTTAGCCGCAAGATTGCATGTTGCTACGCCGATACCCGTGGATGCTTTAGTGAGTTTGATTGGTGTGGACGCCTTGCTGGAAAATGCGGAATTTAACCTGCAAATTAACGGTAAAATCTTGGATGTTACTGAGGCTGATTGGGCTGTATTAAGCAGGTTGCTCGCGAATAATGTCAGAAAAGCCGCCCTAGTGATGACCAATAAGGAAGCGCCTCAAGATGTGCTCACTCAAAAAGATGTGCAGCCTGAGATGAAAGAGATTATTCCTGGTGTTATGCCGATCCGTTTGCAGGAAAAGGTCAAGGCCTACCATATAACGCCTTATGAACAGCTCTCTTCCTATGTGGGTAGCCCTATTCGGTTAAGGACCTTTTTTGGTAATGATATGGAAGGGGTTTTATTAAGTGTTTCCCCAACTTCATTGAATATTCAACATCACGTTGAGCAAGGCCGTGCCAGTTTTCCTGTATCCAAGGAGAAAATTGCTTCAGTCGAAGTCTATCGTTAGTCATGGGTGTAAAGTCTGCTACAGATGCTCGCTTTACTCGTCGCAAGCCTATAGATCGCGATGAGCGCTTAATTAATGAGTTCATTGATGCGATTTGGCTTGAAGAAGGCTTAAGTAAGAATACACAAAGCGCCTACCGACGAGATATTGCACTCTTTGCCTGTTGGTTAAATGATGTCGGCGTTGAGCTTGTTCAGGTTAGTGCAGAATGGGTAAAACGGTATCTCGTTTGGCGCGTGGAAAATGAGTTGAGTCCTCCGTCAACCGCGCGATTTATCTCCTCCTCAAGGCGGTTTTTCTCCTTCCTGTTGCGTGAGGCCATCATTCAAGAGGATCCTATGCTCCTGATTGCTCTGCCCAAACGCGGGCGGGCATTGCCTAAAACACTTACAGAACAGGATGTTGAAGATATACTGAATGCTCCTGATGTGAATGAGCCCTTAGGTTTGAGAGATAGGGCAATGATAGAAAC
>DAIRSP010000066.1:0-13788 GCA_036804365.1 Neptunomonas sp.
ATGCTTAATAAAGGCTTGAACCACCTCAGCTCGGCGACACGGCGAGAATACCGTGCCGATCAACCGGTACTGTTGCACTCTGTGATTAACCTTCACTCAACTGCTGCAGGCGCTGCTGCTCTTGCTGCTGCTTCTCACGTTCCAAACGCTTAGCTTCACGACGCTCTTGCATAGTTAGCAATGCTTCTTCACCAATATGACCTTCTCCACGCTCACGGGCAATTCTCATCTGCAGTTCACGCTGACGAAAGCGAGCGAGCTGCTCTTCCGTATGTTTACCATAACAGTGCGGACAGCTCACACCCTGTTCGTACTCTGTACTTAATTTATCCGCATCAGTAATGGGTAATCGACAGGCATTACACTGGTCATACTGCCCCTTTTCGAGCTGATGATTCACTGTGACACGATCATCAAAAACGAAGCATTCGCCTTCCCACATAGACTCATCTTCAGGAACCTCTTCAAGGTATTTCAAAATACCGCCTTTCAGATGGTAAACCTCTTCGAACCCTTGCTGCTTCATAAAGGCTGTTGATTTCTCGCATCGAATACCACCGGTGCAGAACATCGCCACTTTCTTATGCTTTGCGGGATCCATATTATTAGCGACATACTCAGGGAACTCTCGAAAGCTATCCGTCATAGGATTCACCGCTTTTTGAAAAGTCCCGACCTGCACTTCATAGTCATTACGTGTATCTACAAGAATTACATCTGGATCACTGATCAGCGCATTCCAATCCTTTGGATCAATATAGGTTCCAACCACTTGCTTGGGATCTATGCCCTCAACACCTAGCGTCACTATCTCTTTCTTAAGTTTCACTTTTGAACGTTTAAAAGGCTGAGTTTCATGCAGAGATTCTTTGTAATCTAAATCGGCAAGACGAGGATCAGATTTTAGCCAAGCCAAGAGAGCATCAATACCCTCGCGACTACCCGATACCGTACCATTGATACCCTCGTTGGCTAACAGCAATGTTCCTCGTACTCCGTTTTGCTTCATCACATCAGTTAAAGGCGCACGTATCGCCTCATAATCGTCAAGTGTGACAAATTTATACAAAGCACAGACAACTGTCAGCGGCATACCATCTCTCCGGATTAATGATCAAATCAATGCGCAATTATAAGTGAAAAGGGTGTTTATGTCGCCATAGATCCCTGGCGACTTTATATTCGTCTAGACGCTTACAACACGAACTGAGATGATAGCCATCTCAAACCCTGCTTAGAGTAATCCATGAAAGCCTACCTAGTTCCTATCGCCCTACTGCTGTCTTTGAGTGCATCAGCTGCCGACACCATCCCTTTTAAAGCAGGGAAATGGAAGTTCGATACCAGTGTTTCTACACCTATGATGCAGCAGCCAATTAAACATACACAAACCGACTGTGTATTGGATAATGAACTGAGCGTCCAAAAATTTATTCAGCAAAGTGGAAACACCTGCCAAATCAACCACCTAACCGCCAAAGAGCATGAGCTTCAATTTGGCGTTAGCTGCATAGTTCAAGGCTCAAAAATGTCGGGTACAGGTCACCTATATACATTAAATGACCGTATGAGCGGCAGCATGAACGTGCAAATGACCATGCAAGGCTTACCTATGCAGGTTCGCACATCATGGATCGGCACACGCGTTGGAGAGTGTCGTTAGGCTAAGTTTAACTGCGAAGAAGACGTGACACTGTTATGATGTTTTTTTCCATAAGGCGTTATAACCGTGTTACAAATTAATCCCTACATCACGATACCTGATGACGAAATAGAACTCTTCGCCATTCGAGCGCAGGGCTCAGGTGGCCAAAACGTTAATAAAGTATCAAGTGCTATTCACCTCCGCTTCAATATTCTTACTTCGTCCTTACCTGAGTTTTACAAAGCTAGGTTGCTAGGCCAACGTGATCAGCGAATCACCAAAGATGGCATCATCGTTATCAAAGCACAGCAATTTAGGACCCAAGAAAAGAATAGAGACAACGCGCTAGAACGGTTACGCGACCTGATTGTAAGCGCTACACAACTACAAAAGAGTCGCAGAGCAACAACACCTACTAAAGGTTCTCAAAGACGCCGACTCGAAGGAAAAAACAAACGTAGCCAGGTAAAGTCATTGCGAGGAAAAATTTTAGATTAAAAGAGACGCACTAACTCAAATGATATTGCGCATAATCATCCAAATTTTCTAGCTTTTGAAGCTCATGCAAAATGGACTCCAAAGTTGTTGCACTCTCCCCCTTCAGCCAATAACTAGAAACTTCATTTTGAATGATCGACATCCAGTTTGTTTGCTTGATTCGCTCAGGTATAGACAGTGTGTAGGGTGCCCCTCGTAAAACAGAATAGGACTCGAATGAAACTTGATAGTCCCGAAAGTTTTTCAGCGCATAACGGGACAACTGCTGACCATTGCACGAAACGGGAGATATAGTGCGTGAGCTAACCTGCAAGCAAGGATCACACCCCTGAATACCCAAAGCATCTTTTTGTAATGGCTTTAGTCCATACAGGTTAAAAGCACGTAGGTAAATCTGTCTTAGATAAGCGCCATAGCAATCATTTTGCATGGCTTCCATCCGGTTCATACCACTGATAGATTTCATTTTTAAGGCCGAATCAGCAAGCGCATAAGATCGACCAAGCAACGCAACTTGATTCAACTCGTCCCTCTCTTGCCTGATCCAATGTGCGACGGGGCGCTCCTCTTTCCATAAGCGCTCCAGATATTCGGCGGATAATTCAAATGGCTCAACATAATCATAGGTGATACCACTCACACCAAAACGCAATACCAATAAGTTTGGCTGAATACTTCCCAGCAATGCCTCGTAGATACGCCCAGCTTTCTCGTGGAAAAGAATATAGTCATCAGCATAACGCTCAACACTAGCTTCAGGCTCATTCAATAAAGAGATTAAATCAGCAACCGGCCATTCCGCTAGCAAACGCAGCTCTTCCTCGGTAACCAAAGCGGCAGAATCACTATTCCCTGCATGCATAGAGAAGAGATTAGAATCAGCGGGCGTCAAGACTGAAAGACTTTCATCCGATGAAGAGGCGTTATCCAAAACAGGGGGTGTGTCACGCATGGTAATCCTCGATTAAGGACAGCAGAGAATCTGACTTCAAAACAGTCTCTACGGTATCTTAAGCTATCCATGCTTAGGTTAATAATTGACTTATGTATTTAAGCAATAAACGAGGACTTTGTTAAGAGTGTTCTATCTTTCTTTATCACTCTGAATTTTCTAAGTCGGCCTTGTGCATTAATTTGTTGAGCACACGAGAGGCGGCCACCATACCAAAAGTCGCTGTCACCACCGTTGCTGCGCCAAAGCCGCCCGCACAATTCAATCGAGTTTCACCGTCGCTCATCATTTTTTGACTACAAACGCTGCCATCAGGCTGAGGATAACGTAACTGCTCTGAAGAGTAGACACACTCGACTGAGAATTTTTTTCCACTTTTACTGAATCCGTAATGGCGTCTTAAAAAGGAGCGCACCTTAGCCGCCAATGGATCATTGAAGGTCTTAGACAAATCACCTACCGTGACGCAGGTCGGATCTATCTGGCCACCGGCTCCACCGACGGTAACGATTGGGATTTTAGAGCGCCGACAAAAATTAATGACAGCCGACTTATCTTTAACACTGTCGATAGCATCAACCACATAATCAAAATGCTGTTGAATCAACTCAGATACATTATCTTTATTTATGAAAGCCTGCTCTTCATGAACAAGGCATTCTGGATTGATAAGATGAATGCGCTCAGCCATCACTGTTATTTTAGAACGACCTATGCTGCCATCCAGTGCATGAATCTGGCGATTAATATTGGTTTCACAAACATCGTCTTGATCGATCAGGGTTATCTCTCCTATCCCCGAACGCGCTAACGCCTCTGCAACCCAAGAACCTACGCCGCCAATACCAATTACACAGATATGTGAGCGACGAAAGCGATCAACGGCATCAATACCATATAAACGTTGAGTACCGCCAAATCGATTATCAAACACGGTTTGCACCCTTATAGGTCGTCGTCTGTTAGCTCTGTGTATACCTGCTCACCACACTGCTTACAGGTGCCTTCTACGAAGATGGTTCCATCTAGCTCATATTCAAGGGGTGTGTGCATACCTAAATCAGCGGCTTGGCACTTATCACACCAAGTTTGATCTAAAAACGCTTGCTGTTCTTCGGGATCTCTTGCGAAGAAATCACGTTGCGTTACCTGATCTTTTTTAGACATTCTAGACTCCTATTGGCCAGGCCAACTTAATTGAAAAGGGTTTTCCCAATCTGCTAACTGCTTTTTAACGGCCTCAGATCTAAAATGTTCACCGACTGAGGGGTCTGATCGAAACTGATGCTCAACGCCTAAATAAGTAAACCCAAGCTGCCAAGCATGTAAATAGGTGCGCTCCTCGCTAGCATAATCGCTAGAGTACAGAGGATCCCCTAAGATGGCCGCTCCGATACTTTTTAAGGCTACTCGAATTTGATGGGTTTTACCGGTTTGAGGCTTCACTAAGAATAATCGAAATCCAGCACCTACCGCACTACTAAAAAAACGCGTAATGGCCGGATTAACCCGGGTTTTCTCAAGTTTCCACATACCGCGCCGCGATTTAGCCATATCGCCCTTGATAGTACCCTGCTTTTTTGAAGGTTTTTTAGCGCTTAACGCTAAGTAAAACTTCTGCACTTGATGCTCTGCAAAAAGACGAGATAAACCCGCTGCAGCTTGCGCATGTTTTGCAAAAATCATCAGGCCAGACGTGACTTTATCCAATCGGTGAACAAGATAAAGCGAGTACCCAACGTCAGCAGAAAGCTCCATTGTCAGACCTGATAGTAACTGATCCTTGTGTACGGAAATACCGGGCAACTTATCAATCACAATAAAGTCGTCGCATTCAAAAATAAGGGTGTAGTTTTTCATAGAGACAAAGGCGCTCGGATGGCTAGTTTCACTACCACCCCATCTCCTGCTTGATAAACGGAATAGTCACTTTACGCTGCGCGAGCAAGGAGGCTTTATCCAGTCGATCTAATGTCAGGCATAAGTCACTCATACTGCGACTGTCGTGATGCACCATATATTTAGCAACATCCTCAGGAAGACTAAACCCACGCACTTTCGCCCGTAATTGAATAGCCTTAACCTTATCTTCGTCATTCAATGGTAAGACATTGAACACAATACCCCAACTCAACCGAGACACAAGATCTGGAAGTTTGATATCTAATTGCCTAGGTGCACTATCGGCTGCAACGACTAAACGATTATCTTCTTGGCGAATGCGGTTAAATAGATGAAACAGCGCCTCTTCCCATTCGGGCTGATTAGCAACCGCTTCCACATTATCAATACAAACTAGCTGAAGGCTTTCTAAACCTTCCAATATTTGCGGACTCAAGGAGACGAGTTCGTTTAGAGGCAAATAGACGGCTGATCGACCAGAGGGTTCAGCCGCATGACAACTCGCCTGCAGCAGATGAGAACAGCCCGCACCTTCACTACCCCAAAGATAGAGAAACTGCTCTCCTTCGCCTTGAGCGGATTGCCGCAACATCTGACAGACCAAGCCATTATCACCTGCTTGGAAATTCTCAAAGCGTGCATCATCCCTTAAAGAAATGCCTAAAGGGAGTTGTTGGGGCGCATTAGCGCTGTTCATCGATCTCTTTGTCCTGTTCGGATACGCCATCATCAGCGGCAGAATGCCTAACTGCATCTGTTCCATACAAATGGCTTTTCTTATAACCATCGTGCAAGTGACGCAAAAATACCATAATTACCGCTGCGACCGGTAGTGCTATCAACACGCCAACAAAACCAAACAATTGCCCACCTGCCATAATGGCAAAAATCACAGCGACAGGATGTAAGCCAATTTTGTCACCTACCATAAGGGGTGTTAGCACCATCCCTTCAAGCATTTGCCCAACAGCAAAAACCAGTGAGACCCATACTAAGATCATTGGGTCATGAAACTGCATATAGGCGGCAATGCTCGCAGCGACAATACCTACTAGGAACCCCATATAAGGGACAATACTCGCAAGCCCAGCTAACAACCCAAGTAGCAGAGCCAAGTCGACCCCTACTATCCATAGCCCAACAGCATATACTGTCGCTAAAGCCAACATCACCAACAGCTGGCCTTTAATAAAAGCACCAAGGACCTCATCACTTTCATGCGCCCAAAGCGTTACTTTCGGCTCAATATTCCGTGGTAATAGGTGGCTGATTTTACTCATCATGACATCCCAATCACGCAACAAGTAAAATGTTACCACCGGAATTAATAGTAAATTAGCAACCCAACCTGCGACAGCTAAACCTGAGCGGGTGATCCCCGAAGCGACCTGTGCCATAAGATTGCCAGTTTTCTCCCAATGACTGGCAATTAGGGTTTTGAACGTACCTAGATCACCCAAAGGAACGCTGTCGCCAACAAAGCTTTGAACGGCTGGAATTAAAGTGGTTTCGATCAAGTTAATGACCCCGGGTACCTGCTGAATCATCAACTGAATCTGATGAGTCAATTTGGGAATCAACATTAAAACAAGTAGCGCAACGATCGTACTTAAAAATACAAACACAATTACAACGGCAGATGTTCTTGAGGCACCTGCGGCTTCGAGCCTATCAGCAATCGGGTCGGTCAAGTAGGCGAGTAAAGCCCCCACTAAAAAAGGCGTCAGTATAGGCCCTAGCAGATACAATAGAACGCCTGTTATTAAGAGTAAGGTTAAAAAAAACCAACGCTGAGCTGTGACGACTGTTTCCACCTTAAAACTCCTTAACGACCTATCCATCGAAGCGCAATTAACGCACTTCCGGTATCCCTTGATAACATTCTCATGGATTGCAGTTGACGATCGACTGTCAGTGCCAACAGAGCCTGCTCCTGATTGAACTGACTACTTATTGAAAGCGTCAGCGTACTCGCTTCCTGTGACACTATCCTAACATGAGAAATAAAAGGCAAAGCATTTAAAAAGCTCAATAACGCACTGTAATCTTTAACATTTTTAACACTGCTTACCTTTACTGTTAATTCTATAGTTTTTTTTGATTGCTGATCTTTAGCAAGCCTGCGCCCCGCCACCTCCGCTAACCAAGTGTAAAGTTGGGCAATCTGCTCAGTATATGGGCCCTTGAAAACCTGCCACGTCGGCTCATCTCCACGTACCAATGCCCAACGAGATTCGGTTTCTGCATAAAGATCGCCAATCACCATCCAATCAATAGGATAACCACGCATACGCCGTTCTAAAGTAGTCCAATGTCGCTGGACAGTTAGCCAGCCAAATCTAGCTGTTTCAGGCATCAGCATAGAGGGCATAGCCACTGCGTCTCCATACGCTAATAGCTCCGCTAATGATTGCTCAAGGGTCAAGGCACTCCCTTCGGATTGCGGATTTATCCAAAATAAAGTGCTGGGTCGATAGACACTCACAGGTGTCATTTTTTCTTTTTTTAGCAATCCGAATACAGCACCTTGATTAAAGAGCAGCGTTAGCTCTCTTGCTAGATAGGCGTTACCTTTTTGATCATATTGCACCTGCTTCGTAGGTTTTAATTCAAAGCCCTGCAGGTATTGCGAAGCATCTGGGATCTTTTTTATTTTTTGTAAAACATTGTCTTGTATTTTACAGGCACAGACTCTCTGCACAATTTGCGATATAGCCGTTACCAATTCGCTATCAGACGGAGCAACCCACTCATCTGCAACATAAGATTTAACCTGATAAAGAGAGTCCATTTTCTCGGCATAACTCGCCTGAAAGGCCAACAACCCACAGAGATAAACCCCAACCACGAACCATTTAGGCATTCAAACAACCTATAAACGAGAAAGTTTTCAAACAGAGACCAACAAAACTCTATCATACAATAGCCGCGCCTCGACCAACCTGATAGAATACTGCGCATATTTTTTACCGTTATTTTCCCGTCTGGAAGGTTGAATTGCATGTCTACTGGTTCTGACAAAACATCCCTGAGTTACAAAGATGCTGGCGTTGATATAGATGCTGGCAATGCGTTGGTTGACCGTATTAAAGGGGTGGCTAAGCGCACTGCTCGCCCTGAAGTCTTGGGTGGCCTAGGTGGCTTTGGTGCTCTTTGCGAAATTCCTGCCGGCTACAAACAGCCTGTACTGGTATCAGGTACAGACGGCGTTGGAACCAAGTTACGCTTAGCAATGGACCTAAAAAAGCACAATACTATTGGTATCGACCTTGTAGCTATGTGTGTAAACGACTTAGTAGTAGCAGGTGCTGAACCTTTATTCTTCTTAGACTACTACGCAACGGGCAAGCTTAATGTTGATACCGCTGCTGATGTTGTAACAGGTATCGGCGCAGGCTGCGAACTTGCTGGTGCAGCATTAGTCGGCGGTGAGACCGCTGAAATGCCAGGCATGTACGAAGGCGATGACTACGATCTAGCTGGCTTCTGCGTTGGTGTTGTAGAAAAGGCAGATATTATCGATGGCAGCAAAGTTAGCAACGGTGACACGCTAATCGCTCTTGCCTCATCGGGCCCTCACTCTAACGGCTACTCTTTGATTCGTAAAATCATCGAAGTTTCTGATGCAGACTTAAGCCAAGATATTGAAGGTCGTACTTTAGGCGATGCCCTAATGGAACCCACCCGTATCTACGTTAAATCTGTGTTAAATCTGATTAAAAACTGCCAAGTTAATGCGCTATCTCATATCACTGGCGGCGGATTATTAGAGAACATTCCTCGTGTATTACCAGCTAATGCAAAAGCGGTATTGAATACCAACTCTTGGACACTTCCTGGTGTTTTCCAATGGTTACAGTCAGCCGGCAACGTCAACTCTCGTGAAATGTACCGCACATTTAACTGTGGCGTTGGTATGGTTATTTGCGTACCTGCTGAGCAAGCACAAAAAGCCTTAGATACGCTGACAGCGTCTGGTGAAACTGCTTGGGTGATCGGCCATATTGCTGCGGCTGAAGCAAACGAAGAACAGGTTGAGATGGTCGGCGCGGAGTAAGCCATGTCCCTGAAACGTATCGCTGTACTGATTTCAGGAAGCGGCTCCAATCTCCAAGCGATCATTGATGCTATTCAATCTGGTCAAATCAATGGCCAGATTGTTCAGGTTATCAGCAATCGTCAAGATGCCTTCGGTTTAATCCGAGCTCAAAAAGCTGGAATTGAAACCACCTGTATAGACCACAAAGCTTTTGATACGCGTGAAAGCTTTGATCTTGCCGTTCGCAACGTTATTGACCAACATAACGTTGATCTTGTCGTGTTAGCCGGCTTTATGCGTATTCTTTCTGCAGAGTTTGTCCAGCACTTCACGGGGCGCATGATTAATATTCACCCCTCCTTGCTGCCAAAATATAAAGGCCTGCATACTCACAAACGCGCCATCGAAGCTCATGACTTAGAGCATGGCTGCACAGTGCACTTTGTCACTGAAGAACTTGATGGCGGACCGCTATTAGTTCAAGCTGTTGTACCTGTTCTCCCCAATGATACAGAAGACAGTTTACAGCAAAGAGTTCACTGCCAAGAGCATATCGCTTACCCATTGGCTGTTCAGCTGATATGCGCTGACCGTATACGCTTTGAAAACCAAAAAATTTGGCTCGATACTGAACTCCTACCGGCCTCTGGTTTCAAAATAGCGTACAAAGCAGAATCTATTTAGAGGACGCCTGATGATACGCACTGCTCTGGTTAAGGCAATAATATGGGGTGCTTTATTCCACGCCCCTGTTTTTGCGCAAGCTGAAAATTCAAGCTCACCCATCCATCCCTTTAAAGCAATATACACATCCGAATGGGATATAGGCATTGCAGTCAACGGTGAAGTCGAACGCTCTTTGACGCAAACACCACAAGGTGAATGGCTGTTTAGAACCTTCGCAAACACAATGGTCGCTTCAATCGACGAGAGCTCTTTGGTTTCATTTGCTGGAAATGAAGTCATCCCCCATGAGTATCTTTACAAGAAAAAAGTACTAGGCCGCAAAAGAGAAGCAACGCTTTCATTCGATTGGCAAGCGATGAGTGTCAATAACAACATTGACCATAAACCTTGGAAAATGGATATCCCGTTGCATACACAGGATAAACATAGCTATCAATTGCAAATGCGAATCGACTTAAAGTCAGGTAAGCGCGGGCCGTTTACCTACCAAATTGCTGATGGCGGACGACTCAAAGAGTACGATTTCAAAGTCATAGGTGAAGAGGTCATAGAATCTCCCCTTGGAAAATTCGATACTATTAAAGTTGAAATGGATCGTGGCCCGAATGCATCACGGGAAACCTTTATTTGGTATGCACCGGCACTCGACTTCATGATCGTTAAGCTCAAACAAACAGAAGCGGACGGGAAAGTGTACGCCCTGCAACTTAAATCGATGGAAACACGTTAATATGCTTTCTCAACAAGGCGAAACCACATACAACTGGCTACTAGAACAAGAGATGCAAGGGGATGATGATAGACGCTTTTATGCGAGCTACCTTTTGGGTCATGTCAGCCTAGCTCTCGCCGATAGCGAGAACAATCCCGACGCTTTTCAACCCCTCTTGCTTGAAGCGCTCGAATCAGCACTCGCGCAAGATAAGCTTAGCGAGAGTGATATTACAGGTATCAGAGCCCTTTTATCCGAAGCGCTCTAACGAAGCCCGCCAATCAAAGCGAGCTTCCAAACTAAAAAGTGAGTACTTATCATGAATCTAAACAATCTAAAATACACTGGCGTTGCCAATGATGACCGTCGTATTGCTAGCGAACTAATGGCGATGGGTGCTTTTGACAAACCAAGCGAAGCATCTGTATCTCCTATATTCCAAGTGATTGAAGCACTCAGTCAATTTGTCACATGGATGCGCTGGAAAGGCGAAGTGGGAGTATATGGCTGTCGCGTTGGCGCACAAAACGCACGCCGCGCAGAAGCAAAACTGAGCTGATTTATGCAAGCAGTTTGTAAGCAGCGAATATCTCAATCGCTGCTTACTTCTTGCTCATTACATCTCATTCATTTTAAGCCCTAACGCTTTAGCCCTCTGCTCTACCGCACGATTAATCATTTCATCACTGATGGTTTTATTATTTTTAGAGATCAACAGAATATGTTCACATTGCTCTTTTTTAGCAAGCAACTGAGCATTTCGCACGTCACCGTTAACCCAGCCCATCGACTGCTTACGTTGCGCGACATAATCGTCAGTAAATGTCTGCAATGACAACGCAGGATTAGGATTAAAGCCTTGATTAATTTGGCCTATAAAAATATCTGTCATCAACATAGAAGCAGTTGATTGGCGAAATACGAAGCGCTTATTAACCCTAGGCCAAATCTTAAAGAGCGCATTGCCTTCAAGCTGATTCCGGCTTGCTAGATTTTGCATCAACGCATAAACGCCATCATAAAAACCAGAACAACTCGCAGCGACTGATGCAGCAAGCTTCATCTGCTCAATCGTTACTTTTGGCTTATCAGCAGCATTTGCCATACTACAGGTCAGTAACAACACACAGGCTAATTTCTTAGATATCATATAAACTCCATGCGATTTTCTGCCATCTATCTTAACTGATAACCATCCTATCAGATACCTTAAACCGCCATGTCCACCTGCTGTAATAAACCCACATCTCCTTGCTCTGTTAAGTAAAAGCCACTCGATTTAAGCTGCGCGAGCAGATCACCCTGTTGATTTTTAATCCGAAAAGAAGTGTCCAACGACTGCAATGCCAACGCACCAACGCCTGTAGACTTCAGCGTTTCCAGCCGATCAGAAGACGCATCTTTTCTCCAAACCAACAATTGGTCAAAAACCTCGTCAGAACTATCAATAAAACCATTACCATCAACATCATATTGCTTTAAATCATCAAAACCAGAGCCTGATAGCGCACCAAACAACTCCGACCCGTCGTTAACAATCCCATCACTGTTTTTGTCCAATGCTAGAAATCCGCAATGATCACCCAACTTACTGATCGTTTCAGAAACACCATCACAATCAATATCAAATGAGAAACGCTCATCCGATAAAGCAACCTCATCCATGAAACTGATGATTAAGGGGTCTTTAAGCACAATCTTTTGGGTCGCCATAGAGACTTTTTCATATTCCTCTGCACGGCTCATATTTAATCTTAGTTCGACTAATTGTGACCGCCCATCAGCTAAGGCAACCTCACCTTTTATTTCAAACACCAGAGACTCACTTTCAAAACGATACGCTCGCTGATAAACGCTGACCTCCTGCACTCGAACCTGCTGCAAAAAGTTGGTCGCCGCCGAACGCTGCACCCGAGAAGCATCGTTTGCAAAGCCAACCTGAGCATCGATGTCACCCATTTCCGTACTCTCTTCAACAGATTTACCCGTTATAGTTTCAAATAAAATTCTAAATAACTGCCGGTTAATTTTGTCGCTCAATTGAAATTGATCCATGCTCTCAACTGATGCCTGCTTGGGCGCTAACAAGCCCGCGGTATTGAGTAAATAACCTTGAAACGAATTGACCTCTTTTGTGCTGACCACCTTCTCTGTTTCAGAATAAGTGTGCGAACTTCTCATTGAAATCTGACTTTCCTTAACATTCATAACCACCTCATTTAAACTGAGCTAGCGGCTAATTCGTGCCGTTTTTGATCGTTTGACCAAACACATGCGATGCAAATAGATGCCGCTCATTGTATGCACAAGCGATAAAACAATTTAAATTGCTTTGTACTTGCTTCCCTATCAGCCAACCTGCAAGATGCAGGCCTGAATTGAATACCAGGATTGAGAAAATGCCGACGCTACCCCTTAATACTCCCTCATTTAAAACAGGCCTATTGGTGAGCCTACTTAGCATACTCGCTGGCTGTAGCGGCGTGAAAATTGAGGAACCTGGAATAAGTAAACCCATGTGTTGGAAGGAACTGCCCGGCTGGGAAAATGACAGCATCACCGATGCACTACCAGCAATTACTGGGCAGTGCAGCTTACTCAGTAAACGTAACGAAAATTGGCAAGAGATTTGTAATGCTCTGTCCCAAACGCCAATGCAAACAGACAATCAACTCCGTTCATTTATAAAGAAATATTTTACGCCCTATAATATCAATGGCGTGAATGGCAAAAATGAAGGACTAATTACAGGCTATTACGAGCCTACCCTTTACGGCAGCCTCCAACCCGACTCTCGGTATAATTATCCGCTATATCGTCGCCCATCAGACATGCTCACAATCGACATTAGCGATAGGTATCCAGCACTCAAGGGGCAACGCGTTCGCGGCCGAATTGAAAACAACAAAGTCATCAGCTATTACGACCGAGCCGAGATTGATGGTCCTAACAAGCCGCTGAAAGGAAATGAATTACTCTGGGTAGACGACGCTGATGCTGCCTTTTTCTTACAAATACAGGGATCCGGCAGAATCCAGCTACCTAACGGCAAGATGCTCGGTGTTGGTTATGCAGACCAAAACGGTCAAGCCTATGTCGCAATTGGAAAAGTTCTCATTGAAAACGGGGAGATTCCACGCGAAGAAATCTCACTCGCCAGCATCCGCACCTGGCTAAAAGAGCATCCAGACCAAGCAGATAAACTCAAGAACCAAAATCCAAGCTATGTCTTCTTTGATACCCGTACTGATCTTGAGAACGGACCACGTGGATCCTTGAATGTACCCCTTACACCGGAACGCAGTGCAGCGGTTGATAGAAAAGTAATTCCGTTGGGCACTCCCCTGTGGATC
>DAIRSP010000067.1:0-13601 GCA_036804365.1 Neptunomonas sp.
GTAGACTCCTCGAGTGCTACTACAGCGTCTACGACACCACCACCTTCTGCTGACACAGCTAAATCTGATGAAACAGATCAGAGTGATTACCAAGCAGCATTTGGGCTGGTACGTGAACGCAACTTCCAAGGTGCCGCTGCTGGGTTTGAGCAGTTCATCATTAACCACCCAACAAGCCCTCGTCTACCCAATGCTCACTACTGGTTAGGTGAAATTTATTTGGCCCAAGGAAATCAAGCTGATTCTGAAAAAGCGTTTCAGCGTGTAGTGACTGAGTTTAAAGATTCTCGTAAGGCTGCAGATGCCATGTATAAGTTAGGCATTCTGTATAAACAGCAGGGAAATCTTGATAAGTCGCGATCTTATATGGATCAAGTTGTTAAACAGTATCCAGATACCTCAGCAGCGCGTTTAGCTGAGAGTGCTTTAAATCAATAAAGAGTAGGAAAATCTTCTGTATGAATATGCCTAAGCCAAAGGCCGTTGTTTTATTATCTGGCGGACTTGATTCTGCTACCGCGTTGGCAATGGCTAAAGATCAGGGATTTGAATGTTATGTTTTAAGCTTCGATTATGGTCAACGATCGCTAACCGAACTTAATGCAGCCAAAGATGTCGCCGTGAAAATCGGTGTTGCAGAGCATCGTATTATTCGTCTTCACTTAGAAGATTTTGGTGGTTCTGCATTAACTGATCACTCCATCGATGTGCCTGATCATGATACCGGTGGTATTCCTGTTACCTATGTACCTGCGAGAAATACCGTATTTTTGTCTTTAGCCTTAGGTTGGGCAGAAGTGATCGAAGCGCAGGCTATTTTCATTGGCGTGAACGCAGTCGATTATTCCGGTTATCCTGATTGTCGTCCGGAGTTTATTGCAGCTTTTGAAACCATGGCTAATTTGGCGACTAAAGCCGGTGTGAGTGGTCAGTCCTTGAAAATACATACACCGCTGATGCAGATGACGAAGGCAGATATTATCCGTGAAGGTACTCGCCTGAATTTAAATTATGCCGATACCATCTCTTGTTACCAAGCTGATGAGGCTGGTTTAGCCTGCGGTGTGTGTGATAGTTGTCGATTACGCCGAAAAGGGTTTGAGGATGCGGGTGTGCCCGATCCAACCCGCTATCAATAATCTTGTTATGACAAGCCACTCTATATCAGCAGTGGCTTTTTGTTTTAATCCCTTTTTATAGTGGCCATATCTTATGTTAAGTAAAACAGCCATCGAAGATAAAATCTTAGTTCAAGAGCACTTTGCTCAGGAGCATCTTCCTAGTGAGATGAGCCAAGCGGAGATTGATCGCTACAAAGCGCGTATCAAAGAGTTGTTAAAGGAAAAGGATGCCTGTTTAGTAGCGCATTACTATACGGATGCCATTGTCCAAGAAATTGCGGAAGAAACGGGTGGATGTATATCCGATTCGTTAGAAATGGCGCGTTTCGGTACGCTCCGAAAAGAGAAAACATTAGTGGTAGCCGGTGTTAAATTTATGGGCGAAACCGCTAAAATTCTTAACCCTGAAAAGCGTGTTTTAATGCCAACTCTGGAAGCTACCTGTTCCTTAGATATTGGTTGCCCGATAGAGGAGTTTTCGGCGTTTTGTGACGCACACCCGGATCATGAAGTTGTGGTCTATGCGAATACGTCTGCCGCTGTTAAAGCACGAGCGGATTGGGTGGTGACATCAAGTATTGCTTTAAAAGTGGCAGAGCATCTTGAGGAGCAAGGCAAAAAGATCATTTGGGCACCGGATAAGCATCTAGGCGAGTATGTTCAGAAGCAAACAGGCATCGAAATGCTTATGTGGGATGGTGCCTGTATCGTGCATGAAGAGTTTAAGGCTAAAGGGATCTTAGACCTCAAGCAGGTCTATCCGGATGCTGCCGTGCTTGTTCACCCTGAATCGCCAGATTCAGTGGTGCAAATTGCAGACGCTGTGGGATCAACAACTCAATTGATCAAAGCCGCGGCTGAGATGCCGAATGATACTTTTATCGTCGCTACTGACCGCGGAATCTTTTACAAGATGAAGCAGGCCGCGCCCGGTAAGACTTTTATAGAGGCCCCAACCGGTGGAAGTGGCGCGACATGTCGAAGTTGTGCGCATTGTCCTTGGATGGCTATGAATGGTCTGGAAAATATAGTTTCAGCGTTAGAAACAGGCGAGGGCGAGGTGCTTGTTGATGAGGCGCTTATCCTGGATGCGAAACGACCTTTACAGCGCATGTTGGATTTCTCAGCAAGTTTGGCAAAATAATTTAATAGGGTCAGTGGTTTACCGCTGATCCTAATTAGTTTCACTTTAATTGTTTTTATATGGATCTAATGATTGACTCTTGGTACAAGAGGTATACAATGGATTCCAGCTTGAAAGTAAGTCTTATATTTATGCACACCATTTCGATGTCTTATTTAGATCCTCGTCCTGTTTTCCATAAGTAATAGTTACACTTCCAGCACAAAAAAGTTTAGCCTAATTTTTGGCTTGAATTACTCATTGAATAAATAGGATATAATTATGTCTACAACTACTGGTACAGTTAAATGGTTCAACGAAACTAAAGGTTTTGGTTTCATCGAACAAGAAAACGGTCCTGATGTTTTCGCTCACTTCAAAGCGATCCAAGGTACTGGCTTCAAAACTTTGACTGAAGGTCAGAAAGTTTCTTTCACAGTTACACAGGGTCAAAAAGGTCCTCAAGCTGAGAACATCGTTGCTCTGTAATATTACAGAATAACTGAGCAAACACATCACGTGTTTTGCTAGTTCTAACCTAAGTTAGAACGCTATCTAGAAGGTGAGGCTGAAGAGTCTCGCCTTTTTTGTTTTAATTCTTGCTGTGTTCCTCTGTTCGTTATCCTGTAGTTTAAACGACACTTCGCACGCCTGATTTTTGAAAGGTCATTATTGTGGATCAAAACGCATTCTCTCTGTTACCCCTTAACCCAGATTTGTTATCAAATCTAGATTCAATGGGATATGCGCAAATGACGCCTATTCAGGCTAAAAGTTTGCCTTTTATTCTAAATGGACAGGATGTTATAGCGCAGGGCAAAACAGGCTCTGGTAAAACTGCTGCATTTGGCTTGGGCTTATTGCAAAAGCTTGAAGTTAAAAGGTTTTGTATCCAAACATTAGTGCTATGCCCAACACGCGAGTTAGCTGATCAGGTCGCAACCGAAATACGCAAGTTGGCCAGAAGCATTCATAATATTAAGGTGTTAACCTTATGTGGCGGTATGCCGCTAGGGCCACAAATCGGCTCATTAGAGCACGGTGCACATATTGTGGTCGGAACACCTGGACGAATAGAAGAGCATCTTCGTAAAGAAACCTTATCACTTAAAAACCTGACGACTTTGGTTTTAGATGAAGCGGACCGAATGCTAGATATGGGCTTCCAAGATTCTCTTGATGCGATTATCGAACAGATTCCGTCTAATCGACAGACATTGTTATTCAGCGCCACTTTTCCTGAGCAGATTCAATCTATAGCTCAGCGTATTATGGAATCACCTGTATCAATTCAAGTTGAATCCACCCATGATGAAGAAAGTATTCGTCAACATCTTTATCAGGTATCGGATGATGAGCGTCTGACAGCTGTGCGTTTGTTGTTGATGAAGCATACGCCTGAGTCTGCAGTCGTATTCTGTAATACAAAGCGTGAAACACAAGAGGTCGCGGAAGAGTTGAAGCGGTATGGTTTCAGTGCTCTTCCATTGCACGGCGATTTAGAGCAACGTGACCGCGATCAAGCACTCATCAGATTTGCTAATAAGAGTATCTCTATTCTTGTCGCAACTGATGTGGCAGCGCGTGGGTTGGATATCGAGGCGTTAGATGCCGTAATTAACTACCATATCTCCCATGATGTTGAAGTGCATGTTCATCGCATCGGCCGTACGGGTCGAGCAGGCCGTAAAGGGATAGCCGCTACTTTGTTTACTGCGTCGGAAGACTATAAAGTCGAGCGTCTACAAAATTTTCTAGGCCAGGATATTGACGTTGCACAGCTTCCTACCTTATCTGTTTTGGATAAACCCGTATACAAACCCTTGATGCAAACGTTACAAATTGATGGCGGGAAAAAGCAAAAGGTTCGTGCGGGAGACATCCTTGGTGCGCTTACCGGTAAAGGTACTATTGCTGGCCAGCAAGTAGGAAAGATTAATATTGCTGATAATTGGTCGTTCGTCGCTATTAGTCGAGACATGGCTGATGAGGCGTTGGATCTCTTAACGTCAGGCAAACTAAAAGGTCGCTCGTTCAGAGTTCGTCGTATTGGCAGATAAATAGCTATCTATCATCTGCTCTTCTCTGTAGTCTTAGCGTCACTCACGTAGTGATCCTGTATCATTAAGTTTACTGCGTTTATTCATTAAAAAACGCAGGTTAACATGACAAAGTTACGGGTTCGCTATGAGACAATCGAGTTTGATAGCGCGGATATACATGTACGATCACTTCGTGATAATCAACAGTTTTCAGATGATGACGGTATTGCTGAGAAGCTAGGCATATCGTCGGCTTCTTGGCCGCTATTTGGAATTGTTTGGCCATCGGGGAGTGTTCTTGCGCATCATATGCAGTCGTTTGATGTTGCAGGAAAACGTGTGCTGGAAGTGGGTTGCGGTATTGGTTTGACTAGCCTATTGCTTAATCATAGCCATGCCGATATCACGGCAACAGATTACCATCCTGAAGCTGCTAATTTTATGCGTGAAAATACACGTCTAAATAATGATTCAGATATACCTTTCTTTAGAACCGGTTGGGCTGATGTAGATGCTGGGCTAGGCTTGTTCGATCTTATCGTAGGCAGTGATCTGCTTTATGAAAGTGAACATGTCGAATTGCTAGCAGCTTTTATCAATCAACATGCTAAACCGCTGTGTGAAGTTATATTGGTAGATCCGGGTAGGGGTAATCATGCGCGTTTTAGTAAACGAATGATTACTCTTGGCTATACTCACACACAGGCGGCACCTGTCAGTGCCGACTATCTGGCTGCTCCTTTTAAAGGACAGATTTTAAACTACAAGCGTGGTTAGTCAGTCAAGCTATTCTGTTGATAGTCACGAATGGCCTGTTCAATCTCTTCCATAGTATTCATAACGAATGGGCCATATTGTGCAATCGGTTCACCGATTGGCTTTCCTGCTATTAATAGCATCCTGCTTGCCTCAATGGGGGCGCTGATAGTGATTTGGTTGCCTTGGGTGAGTACCGCTGCACCATTCGTTGCTATCGAGTTGCCTTCTATTTCTGCATTACCTTCAAAAAGATAGATAAAGCCGCTGTGTTCTGGCGGTAAAGGGAGAGTGACTTCTGTGCCTTTTTGCAGCGAAATATCGATATAAATAGCTTCTGTAGACCCACTCGATATCGGGCCTTTATAGATGTTGTTTTCTATCGATAAGGTACCTGCAATCAGTTTAATCTGATTAGCGTTTGCAAGTGTGATGAGCGGGATATCTTCTGGCTCAATATTTTGATAAGCCGCAGGCTTCATCTTTTCTTTGGCTGGGAGGTTGATCCATAGTTGGAAGCCGCGCATCAGTCCATTGGTCATTTTAGGCCGTTCTTCGTGTATCACGCCTCTACCTGCGGTCATCCATTGAACGCCGCCTGCACGGAGGTCGCCTACATTGCCCATGTGATCACGATGTACCATATGCCCATCCAGCATATAAGTCACCGTCTCAAAACCCCGATGAGGGTGGGGTGGAAAGCCCGCAATATAATCGTCTGGATTGGCTGATGAGAAGGCATCCAACATAAGAAATGGGTCAACACGTGTCAGTTGGTTCTGTCCCAAACTACGTTTGAGCTTTACTCCAGCGCCATCTTGGCTATCAATTGCTTTGATCAGTCGGGTGATGTGTCGTTGACGAATGTCCATCTGAATGCCTCCGTTTAACGATTAAGAAAGAATCGTGCTGATTTGTTGATTAGCATGGTTAAGCGAATCTGTTTTAACTGCTTCCATGTTTAACCCTTCAGCATAAATGACTTCGCTCGATTTGAGTCCTAAAAATGCGAAAAACTGTTTAACGTAAGGTATCTGAAAGTCAAAGCCAGCTTCTTTATATAGGCCACCGCGTGTTGCCAACAAGTAAACCGGTTTGTCGTTGATCAATCCAACTGGGCCTGTTTCTGTGTGCTTAAATGTTTCACCCGCACGCGCTAATTGGTCAAAATATGCTTTGAGTTGAGATGGGATACCAAAGTTATACATAGGTACACCCACTAAAATAGCGTCGGTGTCTTTGATTTCCTGAATCAGAGCGTCAGAGCGGCTGACGATACTCTGCTGTTCATTGTTGCGCTGTTCTGCAGGCGTCATAAAAGCACCAATTTGTGTAGCATCTAAGTGCGGAAGGCTGTCGGTCGTAATGTCACGAACGACCACAGTGCCACCGGCATTCACCTCTTTCCATTGCTTGATAAAGGTAGCCGCAAGTTGGCTAGACTGGCCATTGTCACCGAAAAGGCTGCTTTTGATATGAAGTAGTGTTGGCATGATCTGTATCCTTAAACTATTGATTAAACGATTAAGGCTATTTTTATATTTATTTATTAGATTATAAATGGGTAAAATTGAATCAATTATATCGAAAAAGTAGATATTTATGAGTATTCAAGTTTCGTTAGAGCAGTGGCAAGCGTTGGTAGCCGTTGTAGAGTCGGAAGGATACGCCGCCGCGGCCGAGTCGCTAAAAAAAAGCCAGTCTACGGTAAGCTATGCGATCCAAAAATTGGAATCTATGTTAGGCATCGCCGTTTTTCGAATTGAAGGTCGTCGAGCAGTGCTCACTGAGGCTGGCCATGTTTTCTACCGGCGTGCTAAACAGTTACTTGAGGATGCGCAGCAAATTGAGAATATGGCCGAACAGCTAACCGATGGGTGGCAACCTAGCATTACCATTGCTATGGATACCATTTTTCCAGAGTGGTTGATGTTACAGATTATCCAAACTTTCACAGAAGCTTACCCATTGACGCGTATCGAGCTGAAAGAGACCGTTTTGAGTGGTACGGAGGAGATGCTGCTAAAGAAAAAGGCCGATATTGTTATTGGCGGCAGGGTACCTCCGGGTTTTATGGGAGACCCACTGCTCAATGTTAAATTCAAGGTAGTTGCGGCGCCTACTCATCCTTTACATCAACTCAATAGAATGCTCACGATGCAAGATTTGAAGGGGTTTAGGCAGTTAGTCGTTAAGGATTCAGGCAGTAGAGACCTTGACGCGGGTTGGTTAGGTGCGCAGCAGCGCTTGACCTTAAGCCATATCAATACCTCGATTAAATGTGCTGTTTTAGGTATGGGGTATGCGTGGTACCCCTTGGTGAAAATATCACCTGAATTGGATGCAGGGCAGCTCAAGCCACTGCCATTGGATATAGGTGCCGAGCGATCCGCACAGCTTTACCTTATCTACACAGAGGGAGAGTATACGGGTCAGGTGGTCAAGTTTTTTGGTGATCTGGTTAAAGAAAGGATTCAGCAGTGTGGTCACCATGTAGAAGCTTAATGAGCGACAATAACTAACCACTGTCTATTTTAGGAAATTCAAAAAATTATGGACGTTATGGCTGCAAATATAGGGGATACATTTATCATTCGATTTTTAAAGTCATGATTAGTAAAGCTAATGTTTGCTGCTGTTGTTTCGATGATATTGGCGTGCTGGCCATCTGGTATCATTTTGGCTTCATTTATCTCAGGTGTTGTCGTGCGTTGTTCCTTAAGTAAACCTGCTTAAAGCCCTACTGGCGAGGCACACTCCTCGCCAATCTCTTCCCACTCTAAATTAGCGCTTTTTGTATTCTCTGCTAACTATAAGTTTATAGCGTCTGTTAGATGGAAAGGGATCTCTATCTTGATTATGGGTGAGAGATCATATGTTTCAGTTAACCACTAGTCGTTTTCATTGCTTTATACATGAGCACAAGAGCACAAGAGCACAAGAGCGTTCTGCTCCATCTGGTTTTGAAGCAATTGGGAAAATTATGCTACGCATTAGCTGAACGATTAAGGTAGAAAATAGCAGTGGAACCCTTTCCGGTTGCTGGAAAAGTCACAGTCAGCTTTGGCGTTTCTTCTCTAAATAAGAATTCGCCTCCAAACACACAAATAGATCGAGCTGATCAAGCGCTCTATATGAGTAAACGTGATGGTAAAAGCCCCTTAAGGGGCTTTTACCATCTATCTGTTTAGTTAAATATCATCTAAGCCTAGTTCTGCGATAGAGATCTCTCGCATTTTAAACTTCTGGATTTTCCCTGTGACTGTCATTGGGAATTCATCTACAAATTTGAAGTAGCGTGGAATTTTGAAGTGGGTAATTTTACCTTTACAGAATTCGCGTAGTTGCTCTTCTGATACTTCAGGTGCGCTAGGGTGTAGCTTAATCCATGCGATGAGTTCTTCACCGTATTTCTTGTCAGGCACACCGGTTACTTGCACATCAGAGATGCTTGGGTGGGTGTATAAAAACTCTTCGACCTCTTTAGGGTAAACGTTCTCACCGCCACGGATCACCATATCTTTGATGCGCCCAACGATCTGGATATAGCCTTCCTCATCCATCGTCGCTAAGTCACCTGTATGCATCCAACCCGCTTCGTCAATCGCACCACGTGTCGCTTCTTCGTTGTTCCAGTATTTCAGCATAACACTGTAGCCACGGGTACATAGCTCGCCAATTTGCCCTCTTGGCACAACATTACCTGTTGCGGCATCGACAATTTTCGACTCTAAATGCGGCTGAGTACGACCGACAGTGGTTACACGCTTTTCAAATGGGTCGTTAGCTGCGGTTTGTGTCGAAACTGGGCTAGTTTCCGTCATACCATAAGCGATCTGCACCTCTTCCATATGCATTTTGCTGTTCACTTGTTTCATGACTTCAGCAGGGCAGATGGAGCCAGCCATAATACCTGTGCGTAACGTGCTGAGATCGAAACTCGCAAAATCAGGATGATCGAGTTCTGCAATAAACATGGTTGGCACACCATACACAGCCGTCGCTTTTTCATCTGAAATGGTTTGTAAAACTGTCTTTGGATCGAAGCCTTCATCCGGATAGATCATCGCTGCACCGTGAGTGATACAGCCAAGGTTACCCATGACCATGCCAAAGCAGTGGTAGAGAGGTACAGGAATGACTAAACGATCGTTCTCGGTAAACTTCATGCTTTCCGCTACAAAGTAGCCGTTATTAAGGATGTTGTGATGCGAGAGCGCAGCACCCTTTGGAAAGCCGGTCGTACCGGAGGTGTATTGAATGTTGATCGGATCATCAAATTGCAGTTGGCTTTGACATTCTGCTAGCGACTCTGGTGTCACTTGCTCCGATAACTCAACGAAATCTGTCCAGCGCCACATGCCAGCGTATTGCGTGTCTGAAAGATTGATAACCCCTTTAAGGTTAGGGAGTTTCATCGACTTCAGTTTGCCTTCAGCTGATGCTTTTAATTCTGGTGCTAGATCGTAAAGCATCTGCGTGTAATTGGAGCTTTTAAACGTATCGGCTGTCACGATGTAGGATGCTTCAGACTGGTTCAGTGCATACTCTAACTCATGCAAACGATAGGCTGGGTTGATGTTCACAAGAATGGCACCGATTTTAGCGGTAGCAAACTGTGTAATTGTCCACTCAGCACGGTTAGGAGCCCACATCCCTACACGGTCACCACGTTTAACGCCAATCGCAAGAAAAGCGCGAGCGGCTTTGTTGACTGCTTCCTGCAGTTGGCTATAGGTGTAGCGTAGCTGTTGATGACGAACGATTAATGCATCGTTATTTGGAAAACGATTGGCGATCTCATCAAATTTATCACCGATGGTCATGCCGATAAGTGGTTTGCTGGAAATACCGCTAGTGTAGCTGGGTAGTAAAGTTGTCATATCTAAATCCCTGAAATCTTGTAGTTATAAGTGTTTTAGCGATTTAATTGCCACGATGGCTAGCGTGATATTCGATGTTTGGTCGCATCTCAACCGCGCCGGCCACTCTGTTAGTCATGTTGTAGAAGCCAATCACATTCGCGATATCCCAAATGCCGCGATCGCTGAAACCCGCATCGCGTAATTTTTGACGATCATCTTCGATAATTTGATCAGGCTGTTTGGTCAACTTATAAGCAAAATCGAGCATGGCGCGGTGTCTTGGTGACAGGTCAGCAGCACGATAATTCATGACCATGAGCTCACCTAAAACGGGATCACCGGAGTATTCTCTCACTGCTGCTCCGTGCGCAGTTAAGCAGTAATAGCAATGATTTTGCGAAGAGACTACCACTGCAATCATCTCTTTTTCTAACGTAGTAATTTCGCTTTCACCGAACATTATTTCATTGTAAAAGCGAGAAAAAACATCAAGTTGTGCTACGTTTTGACTGTAACTTGTTAAAACATTTGGCACCATTCCTAGCTTTTCATCACACTTGTTAAAGTATTTCTGAAAACCCTCAGGTAGCTCATCTCGCGCTGGAATAGGCAGATCGAGCGCGGTAATTTTGTTATCTGAACTCATCTGTTGATTGCCTCATTTTTATTGTTATTGCTTAGCAAATAAATTGGCTGTCATTGACAGCCAAGTGCCATGCCTACTTTTGATCCGTTTTGTCGACCAATTTGCTGAGTAATCCAGTTACCCACATCGACGAGCTTTTGCAGATCAATGCCAGAATGGATCCCTAGGCCGTTGAGCAAGTAGACAACATCTTCTGTTGCCACGTTGCCAGAAGCTCCACGTGCGTAAGGACAGCCGCCAAGGCCTGCCGTTGAGGTGTCGATGACCGCAACACCTTCTTCCAGCACGGCATATAGATTAGCCAGCGCTTGACCATAAGTATCATGGAAGTGTGCAGCGAGTTTATCAACGGGCACCTGTTTCGCGACTTCCGCTAGCATCCTTTTGGCTTTCAATGGTGTGCCTACACCAATGGTGTCGCCTAAGGAGATTTCGTAGCAGCCCATATCCAGCAGTGCTTTAGCCACATGGGCCACTTGCGCAGGTGCAATCTCACCTTCATAAGGGCATCCCAAAACGGTAGACACGTAACCACGGATACGAATGTTGTGCTTTTTCGCTTCTTCAATAACAGGAACAAACCGCTCTAAGCTTTCAGCAATAGAGCAATTAATATTCTTGCGCGTAAACGATTCCGAAGCAGCGCTAAATACCGCCACTTCGTCAACATTCGCCGCAATCGCTCCCTCAAGGCCTTTCATATTGGGAGTTAATGCAGCATAACTCACACCAGGCTGACGACTAATATTCGCCATGACTTGAGTTGCATCGCCCATCTGAGGAACCCATTTAGGCGATACAAAACTTGCCGCTTCGATGTGAGTTAAACCCGCGTCAGCCAGTTTGTTGATAAACGCCACTTTAATATCAGTGGCGATTACCGGGCCTGATTCGTTCTGTAAGCCATCACGAGGGCCAACTTCGACAATGCGTACATGCGTTGGGAATGCCATCTTATGCTTCCTCTAGTGGTGTTACAGCCACTAATGCGGCACCATCGGATACCAGTTCTCCCTCTTTGAAGAAGATCTCAGCTACGGTGCCATCATGAGGAGCACGAATGCTGTGTTCCATTTTCATCGCTTCCATGATGACTAAGGTATCACCCGCAGTAACGCGCTGACCTGCTTCAACCAATACAGCGACAATCGCTCCGTTCATCGGAGCAGTAAGAGAGCCTGCACCTGACTGTTCGCTCTCGTCAAACACATGTTGGAAGAGAGAGCATTCGAACTGATGGCCTTCGCGGAACAGAACTAGATTGCTATTCGCAAAATGGCCATGAACACTTAATCTATGACCGTTGATGACAGCATGTAAGTGATCATCTTGCAGGGTTGCGCTGACTTTAAATGACACGTTATCAACGGTGATTTCATAGCCTTGTGCTAGCTGCAGGACTTTCACCTTGTGGTGCTCATCCCCAATAACCCATTCCATTGGACGGGCATAGTTAGCATTTAAGCGCCAGCTAGTTTGCTTGTTAAACGGAGAGCAAGGGTCACCGACGGTTGGGTTGGCAAGTCGCTCTGTTTCTAGGACAAAGCTTGTCGCAAGTGCGAGTTGGCTTTGTACATCAAGCTTGGCTTTTTGGAACAGCAGCGCGTTGTGTTTTTCAATGAAGCCAGTATCGAGTTCTTCATCTCGGAACGGCTTGCTATCGGCCAGTTGACGTAAGAAACGAATATTGGTTCTCATTCCGCCAATACGATAGGCCTCAAGCGCATGTACCATACGGTTGATTGCTTGTTCGCGGTTTTCATCCCAAACGATGAGCTTAGCGATCATAGGATCGTAATAAACGCTTACATCATCACCTTCGATAACACCGGTATCCACGCGTACATGCGCGTTTTCGTCAGGCGTACGTAGGTAAGTCAGATTGCCAGTCACAGGTAAGAAATCATTATCCGGATCTTCTGCATAGATACGTGCTTCAAGTGCATGACCGCGAATTTGTAGTTGATCCTGCTGCAATGGCAGAGGCTCACCGTCAGCAATACGTAATTGCCACTCAACCAAGTCTTGTCCTGTAATCATTTCAGTAACAGGGTGCTCAACCTGTAGGCGAGTGTTCATCTCCATGAAGTAGAATGAACCATCTTCGTCATACAAGAATTCAACCGTACCCGCGCCGACATAGTCGATAGCCTTCGCAGCAGCAACCGCCGCTTCACCCATCGCTTTACGCGTTTCAGCAGAAAGACCTGGAGCCGGTGCTTCTTCAATCACTTTTTGGTGACGACGTTGTACCGAGCAGTCACGTTCAGCCAAATAAATACCGTTACCTTGTTGATCACAGAAAACCTGAATCTCAACGTGACGAGGCTTGGTTAAATAACGCTCAATCAGCATGTCGGGATTACCGAATGCATTTTTTGATTCGCGTTGAGCTGCGGCCAGTGCAGAGTCAAATTCGCCGATATTGTTGACGACACGCATCCCTTTACCGCCACCACCAGCGATCGCTTTCAGCAGGAGAGGGAAACCGCATTTCTCAGCTTCACGTTTAAGCAAGGCAGGATCTTGGTCAGCACCGTGATAACCCGGTACTAAAGGCACATTAGCCTTTTCCATGATCGCTTTAGCAGCAGACTTTGAACCCATAGCTGCAATTGCTGATGCAGGTGGGCCGATAAATACGATATTGTTTGCTGCACAAGCATCCGCAAAGGCTGTGTTTTCAGAAAGGAAACCATAACCAGGGTGAATCGCTTGTGCGCCAGATTGAAGAGCGATCTCGATAATTTTGTCAGCGCGCAAGTAGCTTTCGCTGCTCGGTGCTGGGCCTAGCAGAAACGCTTCATCTGCCATAGCAACATGGCGAGCATTTTTGTCTGCTTCAGAGTAAACAGCAACGCAACGAATACCTAAACGGTGTGCCGTTTGAATGACACGGCAAGCAATCTCGCCACGGTTTGCAATTAGGATTTTGCTGAACATGGTGAATTACTCCTGAATCCAATTGGGTTTACGTTTTTCTAGGAATGCGCTTAGGCCTTCTTGACCCTCTTCACTCACACGGATATCGGCGATACGTTTAGCAGT
>DAIRSP010000068.1:0-13572 GCA_036804365.1 Neptunomonas sp.
GCATTCAACCCATCGCATTTGGAGATTGCAGCGCCTGTAGTTGAAGGTTCTGTGCGTGCACGTCAGGATCGTCGTGCTGATCCTATAGGCACAACAGTCGTTCCTGTCAACATCCATGGTGACCAAGCGTTTGCGGGTCAGGGTGTTGTCATGGAAACTTTCCAGATGTCACAAACTCGTGCCTATAAAACTGGCGGTACTATTCACATTGTTGTGAATAACCAAGTTGGTTTTACCACAAACAAAAAAGAAGATTCGCGTTCAACTGAATATGCAACTGATGTTGCTAAAATGATTCAAGCGCCAATCTTCCATGTTAACGGTGATGATCCTGAAGCGGTGCGTTTTGTAACGCAGGTAGCTCTCGATTACCGTAATGAGTTTAAAAAAGACGTTGTAATTGACCTGTTCTGTTACCGTCGTCGTGGTCACAACGAAGCTGATGAGCCATCTGGTACACAGCCTTTAATGTACGCGAAGATCAAAAAGCAAAAGACAGCGCGTGAACTGTATGCCAATCAGTTGATTTCTGAGGGTGTGATTACACCAGAAGAAAGTCTACAGATGGAACAGGAATATCGCTCTCTGCTTGAAAATGGCGAACACGTAGTTAAGTCACTCGTAAAGCAGCCTAACTCTGAGTTGTTTGTTGACTGGAAACCGTATTTGGGCCATCAGTGGTCATTTGAGTGCGATACCCGAGTTGATATTAAGTTGCTTCAAGAGTTAGGTGCTAAGATTTGCGAAGTACCTGAAGGTTTTAGCGTCCAGCGCCAAGTTGAAAAGATTATTGATGATCGTAAACGCATGGCTGCAGGTGCAATGGCTCTGAACTGGGGTATGGCTGAGTCATTGGCTTACGCGTCTATTCTAGCCCAAGGGCATCCGGTGCGTTTAACTGGTCAGGATGTGGGGCGCGGTACTTTCTCTCATCGCCATGCTGTATTGCATGATCAAAAGACGGCTGAAACTTATTTGCCATTAGAGCACCTGTCTGCTGATCAGCCACGTTTAACCTTATATGATTCTTTCTTGTCTGAAGAAGCTGTTTTGGCATTTGAGTATGGTTACTCAACAACCATGCCAAATGCGTTGGTTATTTGGGAAGCTCAGTTTGGTGACTTCGCTAACGGTGCGCAGGTTGTTATTGATCAGTTCATCACAAGTGGTGAGCATAAGTGGCAGCGTTTGTGTGGTCTGACCATGTTATTGCCACATGGCTTTGAAGGCCAGGGTCCAGAGCATTCATCTGCTCGACTCGAGCGTTACCTTCAGCTGTGTGCAGAGCATAACATTCAAGTGTGTACTCCAACGACGCCTGCTCAGATTTTCCATCTGTTACGCCGTCAGGTTGTGCGTCCATTGCGTAAGCCGCTTGTTATTATGTCTCCAAAGAGTTTGTTGCGTCATAAGCAAGCAACTTCAACGCTTGAAGAACTGTCTGAAGGCACATTCTTGCCAGTCATTGGTGAGGTTGATGCCCTAGATCCTAAACAAGTTAAGCGCTTGGTGCTATGTGGCGGTAAGGTTTATTACGACCTGTACAATCGCCGCGAAGAGTTGGCTAAACAGGATGTTGCGATTGTTCGTATTGAGCAGTTGTATCCATTCCCAGAAGACGCTTTGGCTGACGCGATTAAAGATTACACAAATCTTGAGTCGGTTGTCTGGTGTCAAGAAGAGCCAATGAACCAAGGTGCTTGGTATTGTACTCAGCATCATATGCGTTCTGTTATGCAAAAACATAATCCGGCGTTGCACCTACAAGGCGTAGGTCGACCAGCATCCGCAGCACCTGCGGTGGGTTATATCTCTGTGCATGTGGAACAGCAAGAATCTCTGGTTAACGAAGCTATCAACGGTTAATGACTAAGCTGCCTCAAAGAGGTAGCTTTTTGAGCATATAAGGAATAGACATGTCTATCGAAATCAAAGCACCAACATTTCCTGAATCCGTTGCTGACGGTACAGTTGCAACATGGCATAAACAACCAGGCGAAGCATGCGCTGCTGATGAACTGATTGTTGATATTGAAACAGATAAAGTTGTACTTGAAGTTGTAGCGCCTGCTGCAGGCGTCTTGAAAGAGATCGTTAAAGGCGAAGGCGATACTGTTTTAAGCGATGAAATCATCGCACTATTTGAAGCGGGCGCTGCTGCTACCGCTGCACCGGCTGCGGTAGCTGAAACGGCTGCAGAAACGGGTGATGCTGATAAAGTAGGCCCCGCTGCACGTAAACTAATCGAAGAAAACAATCTTGATGCGTCTAAGATTCCTGCTACCGGCAAGAATGGTGGAATCACAAAAGAAGATGTACTGGACTTCATTAAGTCTGGTGCTCAAGCTGCGCCTGTTGCTACGGCTGCACCTGCTGCTGCACCGAAGGCTGCACCAGCGCCTGCGGCTATCAATGTGCCAGTAGGTGACCGTGTTGAGAAACGCGTACCTATGACTCGCTTGCGTGCAACAATTGCTAAGCGTCTAGTTGAAGCTCAACAAAATGCTGCCATGTTAACAACTTACAACGAAGTTAACATGAAGCCGGTTATGGAGTTGCGTAAGCAATATAAAGACCTTTTCGAAAAAACCCATAATGGTGTTCGTTTAGGCTTTATGTCTTTCTTCGTTAAAGCAGCTACTGAAGCACTAAAACGCTTCCCAGCGGTAAACGCATCTATCGATGGTAATGACATGGTTTACCATGGTTACCAAGATATCGGTGTTGCGGTTTCTACTGATCGTGGACTGATGGTACCTGTTCTTCGCGATACAGATAGCATGAGCTTAGCTGAAGTTGAAGCGACAATCGCTGATTTTGGTAAGCGTGGTCGTGATGGCAAGTTAGGTATGGATGACATGCAAGGTGGTACTTTCACAATCACTAACGGTGGTGTGTTTGGTTCATTGATGTCAACTCCAATTCTTAACCCGCCTCAAACAGCTATTCTCGGCATGCACAAAATCCAAGATCGTCCAATGGCTGTGAATGGCCAGGTTGAGATTTTACCGATGATGTATTTGGCACTATCTTACGACCATCGTATGATAGACGGTAAAGAAGCGGTACAATTCCTCGTTACAATCAAGGATTTGTTGGAAGATCCAGCGCGTATGCTTCTTGATGTATAAGACAACCCTCTAACAACGAGAGAATAGGATAGACAGATGTCTCAAAAATTTGATGTTATTGTTATTGGAGCAGGTCCTGGTGGATATGTAGCTGCTATTCGTGCGGCTCAACTAGGTTTGAACACTGCTTGCGTTGAAAAATGGGTTGATGATAAAGGTACGGCTGTATTAGGTGGTACTTGTTTAAACGTTGGCTGTATCCCATCCAAAGCGCTACTTGAATCTACACACAAGTTCCATGAAGCAGCACATGATTTTGCAGTTCATGGTATCAACACATCCGATGTTAAAATGGATGTGAAGCAGATGGTTGCGCGTAAAGACAATATTGTGAAAAACCTGACGGGTGGTATTGCAGGTTTGTTCAAAGCAAACGGCGTTACTTTGCTGACAGGTATGGGTAAGTTATTAGCGAACAAGCAGGTTGAAGTGACTGCTGCAGATGGTACAGCCACGGTATATGCTGCTGATAATGTAATTCTTGCTTCAGGTTCGGTTCCTGTTGAGATCCCACCTGCGCCATTAACTGAAGGGTTGATCCTAGATAACGCAGGTGCATTGGATATCAATGAAACACCAGCGCGTTTAGGTGTCATTGGTGCCGGTGTTATCGGTCTTGAAATGGGTTCTGTATGGTCTCGCTTGGGTTCTCAGGTGACTGTACTGGAAGCTATGGATAGTTTCTTAGGCTTGGCTGACAAAGACGTTGCAAAAGAAGCTCAGAAATTACTGACTAAGCAAGGTCTCGATATTAAATTGGGTGCGCGTTGCACGGGCACTGAAATTATCGACGACAAAGAAGTTAAAGTTAAGTTTACCGATGCAGAAGGTGACAAAGAGATTATCGTTGATAAGCTAATTGTTGCTGTAGGTCGCCGTCCTCAAACTAATGGTTTGTTGGCCGGTGATGCTGGCGTTAAGCTAGATGAGCGCGGGTTTATCTTCGTTGATGAATCTTGCCGTACAGATGTTCCAGGCGTTTACGCAATTGGTGACTCTGTTCGTGGCCCAATGTTGGCTCATAAAGCATCTGAAGAAGGTATCATGGTTGCTGATATCATTGCAGGTCATAAAGCTGCAATGAATTACGATGCCATTCCTAACATTATTTACACATACCCAGAATTAGCGTGGGTTGGTAAAACTGAGCAAGATCTTAAAGCGGAAGGCGTTAAGATCAAAGTGGGTAAATTCCCATTTGCTGCATCAGGTCGTGCCATGGCTTCAAACGCTACTGATGGTTTTGTTAAAATTATCGCTGACGAAACAACCGACCGTATTTTAGGTGTACATATGGTGGGTGCGATTGCATCTGAGTTGATCGCTCAAGCTGTTATTGCAATGGAATTCTGTTCAAGCACAGAAGATCTGCAGTTGACCGTATTTGCTCACCCAACAGTGAGTGAGGCGGTTCATGAAGCAGCCTTAGCATGCGACAACCATGCTATCCATATTGCTAATCGCAAAAAGCGTTAATTTACTAGAGAATACTAAAGTTTCGGCCGGACTCACTATCTGGTCGATTTGCGAGAGCTTGTCGTAAGCCCTGTGGGCCAAGAGGGTAAGTCACCTTTTTGGAATTATCAGTGACAACACAACGGACTAGAGCATGAATCTTCACGAGTACCAAGGCAAACAACTGTTTGCTCAATATGGTCTACCAGTATCCAAAGGTTACGCGGTAGATACCCCAGAAGCTGCTGCTGAAGCAGCTCAGAAAATCGGCGGCGACAAATGGGTTGTTAAAGCTCAAGTCCACGCTGGCGGCCGCGGTAAAGCGGGCGGTGTAAAACTAGTTGATTCTCCGGAAGCCGCTAAAGCTTTCGCAGCTAACTGGTTGGGTAAAAACCTAGTAACTTACCAAACTGACGAAAATGGTCAGCCTGTTACTAAAATCCTGGTTGAGACCTGCACTGATATCGCTCAAGAATTGTACTTGGGTGCTGTTGTAGATCGTTCTACACGCCGCATCGTTTTCATGGCATCGACTGAAGGTGGCGTGGAAATTGAAAAGGTTGCAGAAGAAACGCCAGAAAAAATTCTGAAAGCTACCATCGATCCAATGACAGGTGCTCAGCCATACCAAGCACGTGAACTTGCGTTCCAACTTGGCTTGAATGGTGAGCAGATTAAGCAGTTTACTAAGATCTTCCTAGGTCTTGCTAAAATGTTTGAAGAAAAGGATCTTGCATTACTAGAGATCAATCCTCTAGTTATTACCGATGCGGGCAACTTGCATTGCTTAGATGCAAAAATCGTTATCGATGGAAACGCTGTATACCGTCACAAAGACTTACAAGAAATGCACGATCCTTCGCAGGAAGATGAGCGTGAAGCACATGCAGCTTCTTGGGATCTAAACTACGTAGCACTTGATGGTAGCATCGGCTGCATGGTTAACGGTGCGGGTCTTGCAATGGGTACAATGGATATCGTTGCATTGCACGGTGGTTTCCCAGCTAACTTCCTAGACGTTGGCGGTGGAGCGACTAAAGAGCGTGTAACTGAAGCGTTCAAGATCATCTTGGCTGACGATAAAGTTAAAGCCGTTTTGGTTAACATCTTCGGTGGTATCGTTCGTTGTGACCTGATTGCTGATGGTATCATCGGTGCAGTTAAAGAAGTGGGTGTAAGCGTACCTGTAGTTGTACGTCTGGAAGGTAACAATGCTGAGTTGGGCGCGCAACGCCTAGCTGAGTCTGGTTTGGATATTATTGCTGCAACCAGTCTGACAGATGCTGCTCAGCAAGCAGTTAAAGCAGCAGGGGGTAAGTAATATGTCCGTTCTGATTAATAAAGACACTAAAGTTATCTGTCAGGGTTTCACTGGCGGTCAGGGGACATTCCACTCTGAACAAGCGATCGCTTACGGTACTAAAATGGTTGGTGGTGTAACACCAGGCAAAGGCGGTACTGAGCATTTAGGTCTTCCTGTATTCAATACAGTTAAAGAAGCAGTAGAAGCGACAGGTGCTGATGCATCTGTAATCTACGTTCCAGCTGCTTTCTGTAAAGATTCTATCCTTGAAGCAGCAAACGCTGGTATCAAGTTGATCGTTTGTATCACTGAGCACATTCCAGTGATGGATATGCTGCAATGTAAAGTTAAGTGTGATGAGCTAGGTGTTCGTTTGATCGGCCCTAACTGCCCAGGCGTTATCACTCCAGGTGAATGTAAGATTGGTATCATGCCAGGTCACATTCATTTGCCAGGTAAAGTGGGTATCGTTTCACGCTCTGGTACATTGACTTATGAAGCAGTTAAGCAAACAACTGATGCTGGTTTCGGCCAATCTACTTGTGTAGGGATTGGTGGTGATCCAATCCCTGGTTCTAACTTCATCGACATTTTGGAAATGTTCCAAAATGATCCACAGACTGAAGCGATTGTTATGATCGGTGAAATCGGTGGTACAGCTGAAGAAGAAGCGGCTGCATACATTAAAGCTAACGTCACTAAGCCTGTAGTTTCTTACATCGCGGGTGTTACTGCGCCATCTGGTAAGCGTATGGGTCATGCCGGCGCTATCATTTCTGGTGGTAAAGGTACTGCTGACGAGAAATTTGCTGCACTAGAAGACGCGGGTGTTAAAACTGTGCGTTCTTTGGCTGATATCGGCAAAGCATTGGCAGAAGTAACTGGCTGGTAATTTTACTTGCCTTAGTTAGTACTAAAAGGGCAGCTTAGGCTGCCTTTTTTGTTGATATACTTTCCTAAAAAATAGGAAAGCCTTTATGTCATCTCCTCTTTTTATCATCGTGCTCTCCCAGTTTTTTGGCACCTCGCTATGGTTTACGCCCAATGGCGTCTCGAGTTCTTTACTCAATGATGCTGTATTTACTTTAGCCGAGATGGGGTATTTAACGAGCGCCGTTCAGGTTGGTTTTATTTTAGGCACTCTGACCATTGCGTTTTCTGGATATGCAGATAAATACAGAGCGAGTCGTATTTTTTTTGTTAGCTCATTGTTTGGGGCTGCGTGTAATTTTCTATTTATATTCAGTGATGGTTCTTTTGCTTTCGCGTTCATCTGTCGTCTACTTACCGGGGTTGCATTAGCCGGAATCTATCCAATAGGTATGAAGCTTGTTGTCAGTTGGTATCCATTAAAAACCGGGCATGCGCTAGGTTGGCTGGTTGGTATGCTTACACTTGGCACCGCATTCCCTCATCTCGTACAAGCGATAGGCGGGCAGATTTATTGGCAACTACCTATTATTGTTTCTTCTTTTTTGGCATTGATAGCGGGTTTATTAATTTACAGATTGGGTGAAGGGGAGCATCTTCCTATAAAAACCTTAACCCTATCGGGTGAGGTCTTTGCATCTTTTAAGAATCCGGCGTTTAAATCATCCGCCATGGCCTATTTTGGACATTGTTGGGAGTTGTATGCGTTTTGGGCGCTAGTACCTTTATTTTTAAAATCATCTTTAATTGAATACCAACTATCAGACGCTGTGGGTTCATTGATGGCATTCCTCATTATCGCCATAGGGCTTTTAGGATGCCTGTTCGCAGGATGGTTAAGTCATGAATGGGGAAGTGCTAAGACCGCGTTTGCAATGCTGTTGATCTCAGGTGTTGTGTGCTTGTTGTGGCCACTTGTTGCCGAAACCCATGTTCTTCTGATTTTATTGACCCTTTTTATCTGGGGGTTCACAGTGATTGCGGATTCTGCTCAATATTCTGCTTTGGCGGCACAAAACTGCTCTAAAGACTATGTCGGTAGTGCCTTAGCTTTAATGAACAGTATCGGATTTTTAATGACGGCTATATCCATTTCTCTTGTTACTTATCTCTTTCCGTTGATGGAGAATAGTGTTTCATGGGTGATGCTCTTGGGCCCCCTTGTAGGTATTTTAAGTTTGAGAAAATTGCTGTCTGCTTGAAAGTTTTTTTGTTTCAATGTGTAGTGTTCGACATTTAATTGTTTCATAATGCGCGCAAATTTTGAGCTGATTTACAGCGAAAGATGTCACAGTATTTCATATTAGTCATGAGCCTCTATAACGCTTAAAATTAGGATTTTTCTTTGAAAACGCGCTTGCTAGAGTTTGATTATCTTCGTGCACTTGCCATTATGCTGATTGTCTTAGGGCACTCGGTATATAACACGGAAAAAGGCTTTCCCCTGATCCTAGAAAATATAGTGCGTGGCGGTACGGCTGTTTTTGTGTTTATTTCAGGCTTTTTCCTGCATGCGGTGTTCTCAAAAAACTTTGAGTTACGCTCATTTATGATCAAAAAAATCAAAAATGTGTATGTGCCTTTTTTGATTGTTACGTTATTAGGGCTGCTTTGTAGAATATTTGGTTGGAGCGTTCTTCTCGATGAACCTTTAGAGAAGGTTTTATTGAATATTTATTACACCGTAAAAAATGGCTATGTGCTTTATCCTCATTGGTATATCCCTTTTATTATGGCCGTATTCCTATTGTCGCCTATATACTTGGCGTTTATGAGGATTCCCTTCTGGCATCAGATACTGTTTCTAGCCTTGCTGACTATTTTATCGATTTTCTTGCATCGGCCACACGGTAACGCCAACGTATTCCACTCCATACTCTATTACACGCCTTTCTATCTGGTAGGCATTATGTATTCCATGTATAGGCCATGGTTTGAGAAGTATGCCAAAATTATTCTTGCTATCGCTCTGCTTGGTACTGCGCTAAGTATCTATCTACAGACTTATGTTTGGCTCTGGATTGGTAATTATCATAAGTACTTTTTTGAGTACAAAGGTGTCGATCTCCAGTTTATTCAGAAGATGGGGCTGTGTTTCATTTTTCTAGCGATCTCTAAATTTCTCGCTGCAAGTGATAAAGACTACCCTTGGCTAAAAGAGGTGGGTGACCTTAGCTTTGCTATCTTCTTTATTCATCCTCTGTTCACCATGCTCATAGAAAATATCTTCCCAATATTAGGAATTTTTACCCTAGAGGGTGGAGCAGTGCTCAGTATTTCGATGACAGCTTTAATGTTCTGTATTCATTTATACGGAAGTTTCTATACCGCAAGAATGATTAAAAAGGCACTGCCAAACTATAGTCGTACATTGATTGGAACCTGAACATTCTAATTAGATGAATATGCGATGATATACCTATGCGGTACCTGTATAATGGGAATAATGATTTTGAATCGATTGTTTAATGAGAGTGTAATCAAAAAAGATATGTCTAAGTTACGTAAGCTAGTTCAATTAAAACCAGTACAACAATTAGTCGTTGCTGGTGCTCTTACGCTATGTATGTTGCCTCTAAATGTTTCGGCTGCGGTAGCTAAAACTTCGCTAGAAGCCGCGCCTCAGTTTGCCGTAAGCGGTAAATTTAACCGTAATACTGTGGCAGATATCGCTCGCTCATTAGCCAAAAAACCGTATAAAGCTCCGGAAACAGCACTACCTGAGAGCTTACAGAACTTAAATTATGATAAGTATCGTGATATCAGGTTTAATCCTGAAGCGACTTTTTGGGCACAAGAAGGCCTGCCTTTCCAAATGCAACTTTTCCACCGCGGTTTTTATTTTAAAGAGGTGGTTGAGGTCGCTATAGTCGAAGAGGGTGAGTCAACACACCTAAGCTACTCACCGAGTCTTTTTACTACCGGTGAAGTAATGCAAGAACCTTTGCCAACATCTGATATTGGCTTTGCAGGTTTCCGTCTGCATGCGCCTCTCAATAAATCAGCATATTTTGACGAATTGGCGGTTTTTCAAGGGGCAAGTTACTTCCGATCTTTAGGCAAAAATGAAGTTTATGGTCTTTCATCGCGTGGATTAGCGATCAAAACCGCCGATCCAGAGGGGGAGCAATTTCCAACGTTTAGAGCTTTCTGGATTGAAAAACCGACAAAAGATAATAACGCGATTGTCGTTTACGCGTTATTGGATAGTCCAAGTACGACAGGGGCTTATCGTTTCACGATTCGTCCAGGCAACAATACGACAATGGACGTTGAGGCAACACTTTTCCCGCGTGAAGATTTAACTAAAGTGGGTTTTGCTGCCGGCACCAGTATGTTTATGTTCTCATCTTACCAACGTGAAGGTGTTGATGACTTCCGTCCTCGCGTACACGACTCTGATGGTTTATTGATGATGAATGGTCGTGGTGAGCGTTTATGGCGCCCGCTCGCTAACCCTGAAACCCTGCAGATCAGTGCGTTTATGGATAACTCGCCATTAGGTTTCGGCTTAATGCAGCGTAATCGTGATTTTGAAAACTTTCAGGATCTCGAAGCACACTATGAAAGTCGCCCAAGTCTATGGGTCGAACCTGTTGGTAACTGGGGACGGGGTACGGTGACACTTGTAGAGATCCCAACTGATTCTGAGATACACGACAACATTGTTGCTTATTGGTCCCCTCGCGAAGTAATTCCTGCGGGCACTGAATATAGCTTCGCTTATCGTTTACTGTGGGGGCAAGGTCCAGCGACCGGTTTCGGCGAAGGTGTGGTAACTGCAACTCGTAGTGGTCGTGCTGCTATCAGTGGTCCTGTTCCGCAACGTTTGTTTGTGATTGATTACAGTTTCCCTAATCCTTTACAAGGCGTTCCAACGGTTAAACCAAGTGCGCATATTAAAAACTCTGCCGGTGTGGTTTCGAATGTTGTTGTTATCGAAAATCCTGAAACAGGTGGTTATCGCGTAACATTTGAGTTAGATCCGCAAGATCAGAAATTGATCGAGTTGCGTCTAGATCTTCAATTTACTGATGGGCGTAAAGCTGAGAGTTGGATGTATCAGTGGACACGTTAGATTCAACTTTGAAACAAAATCATAGCGCAGATTTATCAATCCCTTTAGGGATGCCTGTTGAACATCCCGGCTCTATGCCTGTACAGTCTTTGCAAACCTTCGATCGTTCGAAGGTCCGCCAGCCTGTCAATCTTAATGGTTGTCGCTCCCATAGCTGGCGCCGTTGGTTAGTATTGGGCTCCGCGTTCTTGTTGTCGCTTTGGGGCATTAATGAGATGCGGGCTGTTTTGGCATTGGGTGAGCTGACATTTGTAGAGTACATCGTACTCTTTCTGTTTAGCTTGACCTTCAGTTGGATTACAGTCGCGTTTACCAGTTCAATCATTGGTTTTTTCTATGTTCTAGGGTTGCGTAACTTCCCTAAAGCACCGCTAGATATGCCACTGACCACTCGTACGGCTGTTTTGATGCCGACGTATAATGAGTCACCTGAACGCATATTTGCTTCTATTGAAGCGATGGCTTGTGCTGTCAATGCAACAGGCGAAGGGCATGCTTTTGATTGGTTTGTTATCAGCGACACAACAGATCCTGAGGTCGCTATTGCTGAAGAGGTTGCTTTCCAGTCATTACGCAATCGCTTAGGTGATACCGTTCGTGTTTACTATAGACGCCGTCGCCAAAATACTGCCCGTAAAGCCGGTAACGTTGCTGACTTCTGTCGGCGTTGGGGTTCTGCCTATGATCACTTGCTAGTACTTGATGCAGATAGCTTAATGAATCCTACGACGATGTTAGAACTTGCACGTCGTATGCAATCTGATCCCGATTCTGGTTTGATTCAAACAATCCCACAGCTAATTAATGGCACTACTATCATGGCGCGTTTGCAGCAGTTTGCAACGCGCGTATATGGGCCGGTTGTCGGGACAGGTCTGGCGTGGTGGACAGATAAAGAGGGTAACTTCTGGGGCCATAACGCGATTATTCGTACCGAAGCCTTTATGTCAGCAGCAGGCTTGCCTGACTTAAAGGGAGCCCCTCCTTTTGGTGGCCATATTATGAGCCATGACTTTGTTGAGGCCGCTTTGATCCGACGGGCTGGTTGGAGCGTTATTATCGCTGCGGATTTAGAAGGCTCTTTCGAAGAGTGTCCTCCCTCTATCATTGATTTGGCTGTTCGAGACAGACGCTGGTGTCAAGGGAACTTGCAGCATAGTAGAGTCGTGACAGGTAAAGGTCTTCATTGGGTCAGTCGCACACATTTATTAACGGGTATCATGTCTTATCTATCATCGCCTTTGTGGTTATGTTTGATAATGGCCGGTTTAGTGCTTGCGTTACAGGCGCAGTTTATACGTCCTGAGTACTTTACGGATGAGTTTTCGCTGTTCCCATCTTGGCCTCGCATGGATGCAGCGCGCGCATTAACCTTGTTTGTTTTCACAATGGTTATTCTCTTCACACCAAAAATTCTTGGGTTGCTTTCATTCATGTTGAGTAACTCTCAACGTAAGCAAGCCGGTGGTTTTTTTAGGTTGATCATTAGCTTCATTTTGGAAGTGATTTTGTCGGCGTTAATCGCACCAGTCATGATGCTGATTCATAGCGGTGCTGTTATGTCGATTTTACTAGGACAGGACTCAGGCTGGAATCCACAGCGCCGTGATGATGGTAGCTTGCCTATCATGTCATTGATCTACCGCCATCGCTGGCACATGGCAATTGGTGCTTTCTTAACGGTAGCAGCCTATTTCAACTCTTTAGCCTTGTTAGCCTGGTTGTCGCCTGCCATTGCCGGAATGCTGTTGTCTGTGCCTCTATCGATGTTGACGAGTTCATGGAGAGTGGGCGCATTTCTTAAATATTTGGGAATTCTGCGTACGCCTGACGAAGTTAATAAACCAGCCATTCGTCAAGCAATGGAAGATGTTCGCGAATATTATCGTGAAGTGGTTGAGCAAGTACCTGATATGTTGACTGTAGCGAGTCATCCTCGTTGGCAGCAGGTTCATCTGGCGTTGGTTGACAGGATGGCACATCGTCCTCGCGGGAAAGTTGATGCTATTGAAGCAACAGCTTCGATGAAAATCGCAGAAGCTGAAAGTATTGAAGAGGCATTGAGCTTTATGAATCCTAAAGAGCGGGCCATTGTTCTAGCTACACCCGAGCTATTTGTTTCCTTATCAAGTTTACCTAAGAGTATCGCATGATGGGTGCAGTCGTAGGCAAAAGTAAAGGGCACCATTTCGCAAAAAAGGGCAAGGTATCAGTTTGGGTTTCACAACACCCCTATGCTGAAGTCCCAGACAGTTATTTCGAGGAGACCTTTAGTCGAAATGACACCCGAGCGGTAAACGAATGGTCTAGTGCGTTCAACCTTGCTTATTACAACCCTAACTATCTTGAAACGAATGGGGTTCAAACAGGATTAGTGGATATTGAGAGAGCGGTTGGCGAGTGCTCATTCTCAACCTCTTATATGGCGCCGCTGCTCAGTAAGGCCAGAAAGAAAAAGCTAGAACAAGTAGCTTGGGTAATTTTGCTGTTCGAGTATGAATATAGTCTTAAAGTTTCAGGTGTTGAGAAAGATAAATATATGACTTTTCTGGGCGCTTTTGACTATGACGATGCTGCTGATAATCTATATGAACTTGAAGAACAGTAGTTAAGTTTATTCAGTAAAAAAGGAGGCGATTGCCTCCTTTTTTATGGGTTTTTCTCTATTACTGGGC
>DAIRSP010000069.1:0-13518 GCA_036804365.1 Neptunomonas sp.
TGAGAATTTTATGGGGGTAACATTGGTGACCCACATCCCAGATTAGGTGGTCGTCAGGTGTGCTTAAAAGGTAGTGCAGCGCGATGGTTAACTCTACAACACCTAATCCCGCTCCAAAGTGGCCGCCCGTTTGACCCACGCTATAGAGTAAAAATGCCCGCACTTGGTCTGCTAAAAGTGGTAGCTGGTCAACGGCTAAATCGCGTAATTGGGCAGGTGTGTTCACCTGATCGAGTAAAGGTGTGCAAGGTCGTTGTTCGGGAATGGCGGTATACATTAATTAGACCGCGTCACGATATAATCAGCGAGATCAGCTAACGGCTGAGCACGCGAGCCAAAGGGAAGCAATGCTGCATGTGCCGCTTGATGCAGCTCTTCAAGCTTGAGTTTTGCGCCTTCTAAGCCCAATAGCGCGGGGTAGGTCGGTTTATTATGGGCGATATCCGAACCTTGAGGTTTGCCGAGTGTCTCGGTATCCCCTTCGATATCTAAAATGTCATCTTTGACTTGGAAAGCAAGCCCTATAGCATGCCCGTAAAAGAGCAATGCCTGACGATGAGATTCATTTTCGGCCATCGCCGATAAGTACCCCAGCTCTATAGCTGCATTGATGAGCGCACCGGTTTTGTAACGATGCATCTGGGCCAACTGATCTATCGTTAACGGCTTTCCTACATGATGCATATCAAACGCTTGGCCGGCCACCATGCCGCGATCACCGCTTGCATGAGCGAGAACTTTGATCATTTTTAGACGCGTCTCCGTAGGCAACACGGCATCGCACAGCAGCTCAAACGCAAAGCATTGCAGCGCATCGCCTGCGAGGATCGCCGTGGCTTCATCAAAAGCGATATGGCAGGTGGGCTTGCCTCTTCGAAGGTCATCATCATCCATAGCAGGAAGATCGTCATGGACCAAGGAATAGCTGTGAATGCATTCGATAGCACAGGCCGCTTTATCTGCATGAGCTATGTCACCATTCAAAAGCTGGTTAACCATGTAGATCAAGAGTGGTCGAACGCGCTTACCTCCATTAAATAACGCATAACGCATAGCTTCCTGTAGGTTCGGTTCTATACTGTTATGAAGCAGAGCACTGGTGAGTTGTGCATCTATGCGTTTGCGGTAAAGGGTAATAGTGGTTTGCAGTGACACGGTTTATTCCTGCTCAATGTGAAATGGCTCAGTGGTCATTTCGTCGTTTTTACTGGTGAGTATGTGTACTTTCTGTTCCGCTTGATCCAAAATTGTTTGGCATTCTCTGGTCAAACGGATACCTTCTTCAAAAGCAGCGAGTGATGCCTCTAAAGAAAGTTCGCCTTTCTCCATCTGCTCTACAAGCTGTTCAAGACTGGTCAGTGATTGCTCAAAGTCTGTTACTTGTTTCTTTCTGGCCATGATCTTTTCCTGTATCAAGAAAGGCGTAAAATTAACGAATAGATAACTAAGGGTCAATTAAACGATAAGGCTGCCGACATAAACCTTTGTCGGGAGAGTATATCAGCCATCTAATCTGGTATTATCATTTAAATAAACACGAACAAACAGTCATTGGCTAGTTGTGAAAGGAGATTCATGTGGATATCGCGACGCTGGTCGGCATTATAGGCAGTTTCGGTATTGTTATCGCAGCGATGGTCACTGGGGGTGACGCAGGTGTATTCGTTAACGCACCCTCATTATTGATTGTAGTCGGCGGAACGATCTTAGTTGCGCTTATGAAATTTACGCTGAGTCAGTTTTTGGCTACAGGTAAAATTGCAGCTAAAGCATTTATGTTTAAATCAGTCAGCCCTGAAGACATCATCAACGAAACGGTCGAGTTAGCGGATGCTGCACGTAAAGGTGGCTTACTGTCATTGGAAGACAAAACAGTGAGTACCGACTTTATGCAGCGAGGCATTCAGTTGTTGGTCGATGGTCATGATCCCGACGTGGTTAAAGCACTGTTAAATAAAGAGATGAAGCTCACCTACGACCGTCATGAGTTCGGTAGTACCGTATTCAAGGCGATGGGTGACGTTGCGCCTGCGATGGGAATGATCGGTACACTCGTAGGTCTGGTGCAGATGTTGTCTAACATGAGCGACCCAAAATCAATCGGGCCAGCGATGGCGGTTGCATTGTTAACAACCCTTTACGGCGCGATGATCGCCACCATGATTGTGTTGCCAATGGCCGATAAGTTAGGTGTACGTAAAGAAGAAGAGGCACTTAACCAAGCACTTATTATTGACGGGCTCCTAGCAATTCAAGCAGGTCAAAACCCTAGGGTTATTGAGCAGATGTTACGTAACTACCTGCCAGAGAAAAAACGCGCGGCGGCAGCTAAGGACTAAGTCATGAGTGATGATGCAGAACAAGACTGCCCACCCTGCCCCGCGGGGTTACCTGGCTGGTTAGCAACTTTCGCCGACTTGATGTCGCTGCTGATGTGTTTCTTCGTGCTTCTTTTGTCATTCTCTGAGATGGATGTATTGAAGTTCAAGCAGTTAGCGGGCTCCATGCGAGAAGCCTTTGGTGTGCAAAACCAAATTAAGGTTGAAGATATTCCAAAGGGAACGTCTATCATAGCGCAAGAGTTTAGCCCCGGTCGTCCAGAACCTACGCCGCTTAACGAAGTACGTCAGATGACCGTCAATAATGATATGAACACCCTCGATATAAGATCGAAGGAGGGTGAGGCGGATAACCCAGATAAAGAGAAGGGTGAAGAGCAACTTCAGCAGCAGATGGAAGAGCAAGCTAAAGAAGAAGCGGTGAAATTCGCGACCGCTCTAGCTCAAGAGATTGGTGATGGGAGCGTTGAAGTAGAAACAGACAAAACCAAAATTATTATCCGAGTAAAAGAGAAAGGCTCATTTGCATCCGGTTCTGCAGCGCTGAAATTTGAGTACATCCCTGTGATGGCGAAAATTCGAGATGTTTTGTTGGAAGTAGAAGGCAACGTTTCGATTGAAGGCCATACTGATAACATTCCTTATTCAGGGCGGGCGTTTATATCTAACTGGGATCTTTCTGCTGCACGTGCATTAGCCGTGGCGAATGAGTTATTTGATGATGAAAGGATTGATCAATCCAAATATCAGATTATTGGACACGCGGATACTAAGCCGCTCGTACCGAATGATAATACTGATAATCGTGCGACCAATCGACGTGTAGAGATCATTATTCAGAAGGGCAAAGATAAAGAGCTACTCGAAAAAATACAGGCTCGAGGTGAGGGTGATACCGAGGGGCGGCGCTTAGCACCAAATGAGATTTTCTGATAAACTCAAGCATAAAAAAACCGCCTACTGGCGGTTTTTTTATGGGGTAGCAAAACTTATTTAGAGTTGCTAACCATATGTTCGATGGCTGCTGCTAACTCAGTATCTGTACAGTCCATGCAAGTGCCTTTTGGTGGCATAGCATTGATACCTTTAGTTGCAGAGTTCAATAGGTATTCAGCACCCATTGAAGCACGAGGAGCCCATGCAGCAGCGTCACCCAATTTAGGTGCACCAGCTACGCCAGAAGCGTGACAAACAGCGCATTTAGTGTTGTAAAGTTCTTCACCAGTACGTTCAGCGTTAGCTGCAACTGGCAACATTAACGCAGCGGCTGCTGCAAGAACGAATGCTTTTTTCATTATGATACCTTTATAGTGCTCGCAAGTTATTTGTTTGTAGGTAATTGGAATCAGTTTAGGTCGTATAGGGAACCTAGTAAATAGGCTCATTAGTATTAAAACGTCACTAATAAGTAGTATAACTGATTAATTATAATTGCGTTGATGGGTATCAAAGATTGAGACTAGCGGCCTAGTCTCATGGCATAGCTGGCTTGGCTTTGTTGGCTGCGCTGTGCTTTCAAATAGCTCTGTTGTTCTAGCTGAAATTCAATGATTGCTTGATCGATAACGCTTTGCTGTGCGTTAACCATTGGCTTTATATCTTCGGCTTTATAGCCGCATTTTAAAAGCTGTTGGATCTGTGTTTTTGCATGGTGACATTCCATCTTTTTTATCCTTTATTGTGTTATTTGAGGCAGTTTGCGCTTTGTTTATGACAATATGATGTCAGGTGAGTCATTCATTGCTTCTTTGTGGTGCAAAAAAAAATTAGACGAAAATGTCTGCCCCCAAAACTGTGCATAAATACTTGAATGTATATTTTTAAGTCAATTAACTTATTGTTATTTAAGGTTTAATTTAAAGTTGGAACAACCTGTGCAAAATGTTGCTCACGAATTATTAAAAGGAGCAACAACGGTGAACGCATTTAAAAAGACGTTATTAGGTGCAGCTTGCACAATGGCACTGTCAGTCACTGCTCAGACAGCAATGGCAGAAGACACCATAAAAGTAGGTATTCTGCACTCATTATCAGGGACGATGGCGATCAGTGAAACCACACTGAAAGACACCATGTTGATGCTCATAGATGAGCAGAACAAAAAGGGTGGATTGTTAGGTAAAAAGCTAGAAGCTGTGGTGGTTGACCCTGCGTCTAACTGGCCGTTATTTGCAGAAAAAGCACGTGAGCTGATCTCTAAAGATCAAGTCAGTGCGGTGTTTGGATGCTGGACTTCTGTATCACGTAAGTCTGTACTACCGGTATTTGAAGAGACGAACAACCTACTGTTCTATCCGGTGCAGTATGAAGGTGAAGAGTCGTCTAAAAACGTATTCTACACAGGCGCAGCACCAAACCAGCAGGCTGTTCCTGCGGTTGATTACCTCATGGCTCAGGGCGTTAAACGCTGGGTACTTGCGGGAACCGACTATGTTTACCCTCGCACAACCAACAAAATCTTAGAAGCCTACCTAAAATCCAAAGGCGTTCCAGCTGAAGATATCATGATCAACTACACGCCGTTTGGTCACTCTGACTGGCAGTCGATTGTGTCTGATATCAAAAAATTCGGCTCAGCCGGCAAGAAAACCGCTGTAGTTTCAACAATCAACGGTGACGCAAACGTACCATTCTATAAAGAGTTAGGTGCGCAAGGTGTGGCTTCATCTGATATCCCTGTTGTTGCGTTCTCAGTTGGCGAAGAGGAGTTATCAGGTATTGATACTGCTCCACTGGTCGGTCACTTAGCGGCATGGAACTACTTCATGAGCGTCGACAGCGAAGCTAACGACGAGTTTATTGAAGGTTGGAAGTCGTACATCAAAAACGACAAACGCGTAACCAATGACCCGATGGAAGCGCATTACATCGGCTTTAAAATGTGGGTTGAAGCGGTTAAGAAGGCAGGAACTACAGACTCTGATGCGGTTCAAGAAGCGATCATTGGCGTTACCGTACCTAACCTAACAGGTGGCTACGCGACGATGATGCCTAACCACCACATCACTAAGCCGGTGCTCATCGGTGAAATTCAAGATGATGGTCAGTTCGAAGTGGTTTGGAATACCTCTGGCACAGTCGTAGGGGATGCATGGTCAGATTACTTAGAAGGATCTAAAGACCTCATCTCTGATTGGAGAGCACCACTTTCTTGCGGTAACTACAACGTTAAAACGGCTAAATGTTCGGGCCAGAACTACTAATAGCCTCTGCTTGAACCTTGATCGAAATCCACTTGCGTAGGCGAGTGGATTTCTCTTCCTGCCGTGTCTGCGTAGAGATCGTTCCTATGTTAAAACTCAAAACCTATGCCTTTATTCGCTACCTTATGTGTGTCAGCACATTGCTAGTGGGCTTATCTCTCGTTGCTCCAGCAAGTATGGCTCAAGGTGTTTTAGAGCAAGCAGGTGAGTTGCTGATGAGTAACTCCTTTGATGACAAAGCACAGGCGATTGATCTGCTTGTAACTGAGGAGAATCCTCGAACCAAAGAGGTGCTTCACTTACTGCTCGATAGCCAACTTTTTTATCATAAAAAAGAGAACAAACTCTATGTGATTACTGATTATGACGATGGCAAAGTCGCCAAAGCGCTGGATGGCACAGAGCAAGTGATCAGTAAGAAAAGAGACTTTAAGAAAGTTACTCTAAACAATAATTTGCGTCGGAAGATTAACCGAATTTTGGCTGAGTTGGGCTTGAATGCTAAAAGTGCAACCCAGCGAGAGCAGGCAGTACGTGATTTACTCAAAGACCTCTCTCCTGAAACCATTGTTCTATTAAAAGAGCGCTTTACCGGCGAACAGGACAAGTCGGTACGTGAAATGATCAGCCTCGCATTAGCGATCAACGATCTGAACAACAGCGATGATGAAGCTCAATTAACCCAAGCGATTAAGCAGCTTGATGGGTCGCTAGAGCAGGAAGCGCGTAGCGCCTTAACCCAGTTTGCAGATAGCACAGAATCGAAAACTCTAAAAAAAGAAGCGCTAATCGCCCTTAAGGGGATCGAAGATAAAGTTCAGTACTATGCTTGGCTAGAGACGCTCTATTTTGGCTTAAGCCTCGGCTCTGTCTTGGTATTGGCGGGTATCGGTCTGGCGATCACCTTTGGTGTGATGGGTGTGATTAATATGGCGCATGGTGAGTTGATCATGATCGGCGCTTACACCACCTATGTGATGCAGCTTTTGATGCCCGATAATATAGGCCTCTCCATCTTAGTATCGATTCCTGCAGCGTTTGTTGTATCGGGCTTGGTCGGCATTGCGATTGAACGTGGGGTGATTCGCTTCTTGTATGGCCGACCGCTGGAAACCTTATTAGCGACCTTTGGTATCAGCCTTATTTTACAGCAAGCAGTTCGCTCTATCTTTTCACCTCTCAACCGCAGTGTAGCAACGCCTGACTGGATGAGCGGCTTAATTCAGATTAACCCTGTCTTTTCGCTGACCTTGAGTCGCCTCTACATCATTATCTTTTGCTTGATGGTGTTTTTCCTACTGCTGATGGTGTTGAAGAAAACCGCTTTGGGCTTACAGGTGCGTGCAGTATCTCAAAACCGAGCGATGGCCAGTGCGATGGGAGTGCGTTCTAGCCGCGTCGATGCGCTTACTTTTGGTTTAGGGTCAGGAGTGGCCGGTGTGGCAGGAGTCGCTTTGTCTCAGCTTACCAATGTCGGCCCGAATCTCGGACAAGCCTACATTATCGACTCCTTTATGGTCGTGGTGTTTGGTGGTGTGGGTAACTTATGGGGCACCTTAGTTGCCGGTTTAAGCTTAGGTGTGGCCAATAAAATCATGGAACCGTGGGCCGGTGCTGTGCTCGCAAAAATTCTGGTACTGATCTTTATTATTCTGTTTATTCAAAAGCGCCCACGTGGACTCTTCCCACAACGCGGCCGTGCGGCAGAGGGTTAAATCATGAGAGTGTTGTCGGTATTACACAATGATCGTGGTGGTCAGATCATGCTGGGTGTGCTGCTGGTCGTAGCGATCCTAGTCCCTATTTTAAATTTGCTGGTGCCTGCGGGTAGCCCACTGCATATCCCCACCTACACAGTTACCCTGATGGGGAAATATTTAACGCTTGCTCTCCTCGCAGTTGCGGTCGATTTAGTCTGGGGTTATCTCGGTATTTTAACACTGGGGCATGGGGCGTTTTTTGCGCTAGGCGGTTACGCCATGGGGATGTATCTGATGCGCCAGATTGGTGACCGTGGCGTCTATGGCAACCCAGAATTGCCCGACTTTATGGTGTTCTTAAACTGGAATGAGCTGCCATGGTTTTGGCAGGGATTCGATCAGTTTTGGTTCGCTGCCATTATGATCATGCTGGTGCCTGGGGTGCTGGCCTTTATCTTTGGTTGGTTAGCGTTTCGCTCTAGGGTCTCGGGTGTCTATCTTTCGATCATCACACAGGCGATGACCTATGCGTTAATGCTGGCCTTCTATCGCAATGAGATGGGGTTTGGTGGCAATAACGGGCTGACCGACTTTAAAGATTTACTCGGTTTTTCGTTACAGGAAGATACCACTCGGGTTGGTCTGTTTGTGCTCTCTGCGATTGCACTAGCGGTAGGTTATTTGATCTGCCGTCATCTGATGAACAGCCGCTTAGGACGTGTCTGCATCGCGGTTAGAGATGCAGAGTCACGTGCTCGCTTTATGGGCTATCGAGTCGAAAACGTCAAACTGTGGGTATTTACCATCTCTGCGATGTTAGCCGGTGTAGCTGGTGCACTCTATGTACCGCAAGTCGGCATTATCAACCCTAACGAGTTCTCGCCGCTTAACTCCATTGAAGTGGTCGTTTGGGTGGCTGTCGGTGGTCGTGCAACGCTTTACGGTGCAGTCATTGGTGCACTACTGATCAACTACGCCAAAACCTACTTTACCGCAGAACTGCCGGATGTTTGGCTGTTTGCTCTCGGGGGTATTTTCGTCTTGGTTACACTGTTGTTACCAAAAGGTGTAACCGGATTATTAAAGCGTAAGGAGGTTCAGGCATGAGCATTATTACAGCGCTAGAACAAGTTGTAGATCGGAATCATGTCTACCCTTTCTTAATGCCCAAGCAAGCACCTTCGTTGGATGTTTCGCATAGCGTGCTGCTCTATCTTGAAGGGATATCGGTTAGCTTTGATGGGTTTAAAGCCATTAATGACCTGAACCTCTACATTAATGATGGTGAACTGCGTTGCATTATCGGGCCCAATGGAGCCGGTAAAACCACCATGATGGATATTATTACCGGCAAAACCAAACCCGATACAGGCTCCGCGTGGTTTGGACAAACCATCAACTTACTGGAGATGGATGAACCCGCCATTGCACAAGCGGGTATTGGGCGTAAGTTCCAAAAACCGACCATCTTTGAAGAGCTCACTGTATGGCAAAACTTAGAGTTAGCGATGCCCGAAGAGCGCAACGTCTGGTCGATCCTCAACGCCACGCTCAGCAGTGAGCAAAGCAGTATGCTGCTGCAAACAATCGAGCAGATTGGCTTGCACGAACATGCAACGATGTTGGCGGGCAAGTTATCGCACGGTCAAAAGCAGTGGCTAGAGATAGGTATGCTGTTAATGCAGAAACCGCGTCTGCTGCTGGTGGATGAGCCTGTCGCGGGGATGACTCATCAAGAGATGGATAAAACGGCAGAGCTGCTGATCTCGCTATCGGGTCGTCACTCCGTCGTTGTGGTGGAACATGATATGGATTTTGTACGCAATCTCGCGGGTAAAGATCGCACTGTCACGGTCTTGCACCAAGGCAGTGTGCTATCAGAAGGCACCATGGATAAAGTGCAGCAAGACCGCAAAGTGATCGAAGTCTATCTCGGAGAGTAACATGCTAAAAATTGAAGGATTAAACCAATTTTATGGGCAAAGCCATACTCTCTGGGATGTGAATTTGAATGTACCAGAGGGAAAGTGTACTGTCTTGATGGGACGCAACGGGGTTGGCAAAACCACCTTGTTACAATGCATTATGGGGCATCAAAAAGTTAAAAGCGGCTCGATGAACTTAGCGGGCATTGATCTACTAGGTAAATCCTTAGAAGAACGTCCACGCTTGGGAATCGGTTATGTGCCGCAAGGTCGACAAATTTTTCCACTGCTCACGGTAGAAGAAAACCTGCAAATCGGTTTGCCGGTACGTCCGCGAAATGATCGCAAAATTCCCGAGTTTATCTTTGAACTGTTTCCCGTCTTAAAAGAGATGATGCATCGTCGCGGAGGGGATCTTTCCGGTGGTCAGCAACAGCAGCTAGCGATAGGACGTGCTCTGGTTGTCGACCCAAAATTACTCATACTCGACGAACCCACCGAAGGGATTCAACCCAATGTGGTGGCTGAAATTGGCGATATTATTCGTCGCTTAAATCACGAGATGGGATTAACCGTGTTACTGGTAGAACAAAAGTTACCCTTTGCGCGTAAAGTAGGTGATCGCTTCTGCATCTTGGATCGCGGCCGTCACGTCGCTGAAGGCGAAATGGGTATTCTTAACGAGCAGTTGATCAAGGAATACCTCACCGTATGAATGCCTATCTCCAACCTAAAGCCAGCAGTTGGAAAGCGGAACTGCATCTGGGTTATCAAGATCGCCAAGGGAAAACCCGTTTAGTCGAGCGTACCCAGCTCGGGCCATTGGCTGTGCAGCGTCCTTTATATCCAGAGGGCGCTGTCTGTCACACCTATCTACTACACCCACCGGGAGGCGTAGTGGGTGGCGATCAGCTCGATATCCGCGTACATACCCAAGAAAACGCCCATGCATTGATCACTACACCGGGGGCAACTAAGTTTTATCGCTCAGATGAAAAGCTCGCCTATCAACACCAAACCCTATGTGTGGATAAAAACAGCACACTGGAATGGCTGCCGCAAGAAAATATCTGTTTCCCCAGTGCTCATGCGCAGATCAAAAGCGACATCTACCTTGAACAGGGCAGCCGTTTTATTGGTTGGGAGCTGCTGTGTTTAGGGCGACCGGCTAACCAAGAAGTGTTCACAACCGGGTTTATCAACACCGTCACACACGTCTATATCGATGGCAAATTAGTTTTAGTTGATCAAATGAAAACGCAAGGTGATCAGCTGACTAGCAATGCCGCAGGGCTGCGTCACTATGCAATGGCCGCAACACTGATCGCCGGAGTGATAGAAGAAGATCACTTAGATACCGTGCGAGCTGTTTTGGAACAGTTCGATCCTGCATTGCCGGTCGGTGTCACATGGATGGAAGGATTGCTGGTGGTTCGAATGCTCGGCAACAATACTGAAGAGATGCAAAATGTACTCAAACCGGTGTGGAAGGCACTGAGGGGAAACTGGCTAGCGATGACCGCCTGCCCACCTCGCATTTGGGCGACCTGAATCTTTGAAATGTCTGATTAATAGACTAGTATTGATCAGACATTATGAGAGACAAGGACAGCTCAATGTTAGAGCCGCAAGGAACGCTTAGCTACAAAGAGAATGAACAATACCGTGTGATCGAGCTGTTCGCCCAATGGGAAGGCAAAATTAACACCACATTGTTGCAGAACATCTTCAATGTGGGTCGGCAAAAAGCCTCTGATATCATCAAGTCATACACTGACCGCTACCCTGATAATCTTCACTACAACGCCTCAATAAAAGGGCAGCAACCCACACCCAACTTCATACCCCATCATGCGGGTAACAGCTTCGATGAGTATCACCACCTATTAGCACGCACGGGGCATAGTGACTACCTGTCGTTTTTGCAGACAGGTTTCTCATTGCTAGAAGCACCCCTACGGAACATCTCCCCCGCACTTGTGCAGCCCATTATTCGAGCTATCCGCGAACAGCTGCGTTTAGATATCGGCTACGCCTCCGTATCAACCCCTGAATATGAATCCAGAATTATCTCGCCACACTGCTTAGTCTTTGATGGCATTCGCTGGCATGTCCGTGCATGGTGTGAAAAGAACCAAGGCTTCAGAGACTTCGTGCTCTCACGCTTCAGTGGTGAATTTGACTTTGAAGGCCCCGCACAATTCACCGCCGAAGATGACGAACGCTGGAACACTTGGTTAGATATGGTCATAGAACCAGACCCACGTTTATCCGAAGCAAGGAAGCGGATTATCGCGATGGACTACCAAATGGAAAACAACCAGCGTGTTATCCCAGTGCGTGCCGCATTAGTGTTGTATGTTTGGCAGCGACTGCGCTTAGATCACTACGCACCAGATCCAGAAGCACAGCAAATCACCATAACCCCCGACAGCCATAAAGCGATAAAACCCTACCTGCCTTAAAAAGCGACATGTGTTTCTGACCAGTATTGTGTGCATTACCTCCATACGATTCAATGCAGTGGTCAGGACGACAAAGGGATGAAAGAACAGGGTTAAGGATACCAAGGAAAATGGAAAAGCCAGGGAAGGCAACATCTTAAGGAGAAAGGTAGATGGAACAGTTTTCACCCTCTGACATGAAAACCATATTGCACTCAAAGCGTGCCAATATGTACTACCTCGAATACTGCCGAGTCATGCAAAAGATGGACGTGTTCTCTACCTGACTGAGGCAAGTAAAGAAAACCAATATTTTAACATCCCTATCGCCAACACTACGGTGATTATGCTGGGAACCGGTACCTCCATCACCCAAGCGGCTATGCGTATGCTTTCCCAAGCAGGAGTACTTGTTGGTTTTTGTGGCGGCGGTGGCACACCTTTACATATGGCCTGCGAAGTGGAATGGCTGACGCCTCAAAGTGAATATCGACCAACCGAATACTTGCATGGATGGATGAAGTTCTGGTTTGAAGATGATCAACGCCTGCAAGCAGCAAAGCAGTTCCAAACAGCAAGAATAGACTACCTTGAGAGTGTCTGGAGCCGAGACAAAGACCTAAAAGGAGAAGGCTTCTCCACAAAAGATGCGATGTTGGCAACTCCATTTGAAACATTTCACCAACGCACAGAAGCCGCAACCAAACAGTCCGACCTGCTGCTTACAGAAGCCCAGCTAACCAAAGTGCTGTACAAATATGCGGCTAATAACGTCAATCTCAGCGACTTTACTCGTCAGCATCATTCCACTGATAAGGCCAACGACTTTTTAAACCACGGAAACTACTTAGCGTATGGCCTTGCTGCCTGTTGCTTATGGGTGCTAGGAATCCCACACGGCTTTGCCGTGATGCATGGCAAAACGCGACGTGGGGCATTGGTGTTTGATGTCGCAGACTTAATCAAAGATGCCATCGTACTGCCTTGGGCTTTTATCTGCGCCAAAGAAAATGCCACCGAACAAGAGTTTCGCCAGCAAATCCTACAAAAGTTCACTGATCATAAAGCGTTAGACTTTATGTTCGATACGGTGAAAGCGATCGCATTACAAGACTACACCGCACAGCAAATCGAGGAGCATAGCCTATGATGGTGATTTTTGTTTCTCAATGCGAAAAAAACGCCCTAAAGAAAACCCGCCGCGTACTGGATGCCTTCGCTAATCGCATCGGTGATAACACATGGCAGACCCTCATCACCGAAGAAGGCTTGTTAACTGTAAAAAAAATGCTGCGCAAAACCGCTAGCCGAAGTACCGCTGTTAGTTGTCACTGGATTAGAAGTCGATCTCGGAGCCAGTTTTTATGGGTCGTGGGAAATAAGAATAAGTTTAATGTAGAGGGCGTGGTGCCAGTGAATAGCACGGAAAAGGATTTGCTGAATAGCGAATATGAAAGTGATTGGAAGTACCTACCACTCATTAAAGCACTTGCTGCGATGGCCGCGTTATTACATGACTGGGGTAAGGCCTCGTTGCTCTTTCAAGAAAAATTAAACCCAGATATCAAAACCAAGCACAAAGGTGACCCGTTACGTCATGAGTGGATCTCTTGCTTGTTGTTTCACCATTTTGTTGCACGCCAAATTAGAGGAAATGACGATCAAGCGTGGTTGAACTCACTTATAAGTGAAGGTGTTGATGAGTCTAGCTTTTCTTCAAATGCTCTAGAAAGAGAGAAACCGTTTTCTGAATTACCCAACGGAGCTGCGCTAATTGCTTGGTTAATAGTGTCACATCACAAACTACCATTGCCGAAAGACGAAAAGTTATGTCGTGAACAGCGAGACAAGGATAATGCTGATTTGGCAAGCTTGCTGGCTAGAATTACTCAAGCGTGGGGATATGA
>DAIRSP010000070.1:0-13293 GCA_036804365.1 Neptunomonas sp.
ACAACCCGAATTTTGGATGCCGGTGCTTCGCTGATGTTACAGCAAGACGAAGAGATAAATTTAGGCCTCAGTCAGGTCGTATGGGGCAATGTCTTACGTTCGTTAAGCGCGGATCTCAACTACCGTAGAACGGTTCGATCTGCTGTTAATGGTGCAAAGGTGGCTCGTTTCTTACTCGATGATCCTTATTTTCCACGTACTTTTAAATATTGCACGTCCAAAATTAAGCAAGCAGCGAGCGTACTCCCCCGAGCTGAAAACGTACTACCTGTTATCGAAGACTTACAAAAACTGAGTTACGTTTTAAACAGCTCAGAAGACCTAGGCGAGCCTTTTAGAGATTACCTGAATGACCTTCAAATTCAAATCTCGACATTGAGCAACAGTTTTTCTGACAATTGGTTTGCATTTGACCGTGGAGTTACGGCATGACTATTCGCGTTGCGATACAGCACAAAACGGAATATAGCTTTGACCGGCTAGTGAATTTATCGCCACACATTCTTCGTCTGAGACCTGCGCCTCACTCAAGAACTCATATTCATAGTTACTCGTTAAAAGTCAGTCCGGAGGAGCACTTCACCAACTGGCAACAGGATCCTTATGGCAACTTTCAGGCACGCTTAGTTTTTCCTGAGAAAACCAAAAAGTTAACGATTGAAGTAGAAGTGATTGCGGATATGACCGTGATCAACCCCTTCGACTTTTTCGTTGAAAGTTATGCTGAAAAGTTCCCATTCACGTATGACAAGCAACTGAAAAAAGAGTTAAAGCCTTACCTAGAAGTGACCGAAAATGGTGAGCTACTCACTCAATGGCTTACCACGGTTTCAGACAAACCGACGCCGGTGAATGACTTTCTGGTAGCCATTAACCAGCGTTTATCTCAAGAAATTGGCTATGGTATTCGCTTAGAACCGGGCATTCAAACCTGTGAAGAAACCTTAACGCTTAAAAAGGGTTCGTGTCGTGACACAGCTTGGCTGCTCGTTCAAGTTTTACGCCATTTAGGGCTTGCTGCTCGATTTGCATCAGGTTATCTCGTACAGTTAACTGCAGATGTTAAGGCTCTGGATGGCCCTTCGGGTCCTGAAGAGGACTTTACCGATCTGCACGCATGGTGTGAAGTTTACCTCCCAGGCGCCGGCTGGGTTGGACTTGATCCAACATCGGGCTTATTTGCCGGTGAAGGCCATATCCCATTGGCATGCACACCCGAGCCTATCTCCGCAGCGCCGATCTCGGGTTTAACCGATAAGTGCGAAAGCGAATTTAGCTATACCAACGTCGTGACTCGCATACATGAAGATCCCCGTGTAACCAAACCCTATGCGGAAGGTGAATGGGCATCCATACAAGCCTTAGGACGAGCAGTAGATGCAGAGTTGGATGCCATGGATGTTCGACTAACCATGGGTGGTGAGCCAACATTCGTTTCTATAGATGATATGGACTCTGCACAATGGAACACAGAGGCTTTAGGTGCCGATAAATTACGCCTTGCTAAGGATCTTCTGCTGCGCCTTAAAAATCGTTTTGCTCCGGATGGCGTACTTCATTACGGCCAAGGTAAGTGGTACCCAGGTGAAGAAGTCCCGCGCTGGGCGCTGGGCTGTTTCTGGCGCACCGATAATGAACCTTTATGGCAAGATACGTCGCTATTGGCTCGCGTTGATAAAGATTATAAGCATACCGAAAAGGATGCGAAGCAGTTTGGTGAGGCTCTGTGTAAAGCGCTTTCTCTGAATGCTAAATATCTACAACCTTCATTCGAAGATACTCTTTACTACCTGTGGCAAGAGAAAAATCTGCCTGACAACCTCAATCCGCTAAAAGCTGATCTGTCCGATGATTTAGAACGTAAGCGTTTGGCAAAGCTGCTCACCAAAGGGCTTAATACACCTACTGGCTATATACTGCCATTAACCTGGAACTACTCATCACAAGCATGGGATAGCTCACTTTGGCCTTTACGTAATGAAGTGATCACCTTAATCCCCGGGGACTCTCCGATGGGCTATCGCTTGCCTTTGGGTGCGTTACCTTATGTGGCAGAAGAAGAGATTCAACCCGAACGTGATCCGTTTGATCATCGTCAGCCATTAGTATCGAAAACGCCTGCTGCACCAGACCCAAGAAGCACAATGGGTATTGCTGATGTTAAGCAGCCAAAGGTAGCGAAAGAGGTTGTAAAAACATCACTCTGTCTTGAAGCAAGAGACGGTAAGTTACATGTATTCCTGCCGCCACTACAATATCTAGAGCACTATGTTGATTTGCTGAATGCACTTGAAAAAGTGGCTGGCGAGTTAAAAATGCCGGTAGTTATTGAGGGTTATGAACCGCCTAAAGATGCGCGTTTACAGCGCTTCCAGATAACACCGGATCCAGGGGTTATTGAAGTCAATATTCATCCATCGTCTAGTTGGAATGAGCTCGTTGCCAATACCGAATTACTCTATGAGGAAGCGAGACTGTCTCGTTTAGGCACTGAGAAATTTATGCTCGACGGCCGTCATACAGGTACCGGTGGTGGTAACCATATTACGCTCGGTGGTAAGACACCGGCAGATAGCCCAATGCTGCGTAAACCGGATCTACTCCGAAGCTTAGTGACCTTTTGGCAGCACCATCCGGGCTTATCTTATCTCTTCTCTGGCATGTTTATTGGTCCAACCAGTCAGGCACCACGTCCTGATGAAGGCCGAGACGAGATGCTATATGAAATGGAAATAGCCTTTCAACAGATGCCGGATGGCTTTGTTGATGAGCCTTGGTTAGTTGATCGTTTGATGCGCAACCTGCTGATTGATATTACAGGTAATACGCATCGCTCAGAATTCTGTATCGATAAACTTTACGCCGCGGGTACTGCGAGTGGACGCCAAGGTCTATTAGAGTTCCGTGGATTCGAGATGCCTCCGCATCCGCACATGTCGCTTGTTCAGGTACTTCTGCTTCGCTGCTTAGTTGCACGTTTCTGGAAGGAGCCCTACAAAAAGCCTTTGGTGCGTTGGGGTACATCATTACATGATCGCTTTATGATGCCTCACTTTGTTTGGGCGGATATTAAAGAGGTCGTTGATGATCTTCAAAGCCACGGTTTCCCATTTAAGCTGGAGTGGTTAGCCGCTTTTGAGGAGTTTAGGTTCCCGCACTACGGTCGCTTAAACATCGACGATATCGAGCTTGAGTTACGTTGGGCGATTGAACCTTGGCATGTACTGGGTGAAGAGATCTCTTTATCTGGAACGTCACGCTATGTGGACTCATCAGTAGAAAGGTTGCAGGTTCGTCTGACAGGATTAACGGATAGTCGTTATGTACTTGCCTGTAATGGGCGTCGTGTTCCGCTTAAATCGACCGGCGTTCAGGGTGAATATGTCGCTGCTGTGCGCTATCGTGCTTGGGCACCTCCGTCTGCATTGCATCCTACGATAGGTGTGAATGCGCCTCTCGTTTTCGACCTCATAGACACATGGAATGGGGTTTCAATTGGCGGCTGTACGTATCATGTGTCTCACCCAGGTGGGCGCAGTTACGACTCTCTGCCAGTTAACGCCAATGAAGCGGAAGCGCGACGCGTCAACCGCTTTTGGGATCAAGGGTTTACACAAGGACCATTTACCCCGCGTCCAGAGTTTGACGCACTTCGTGAGTTTTATGAGCATGAACGTGTTGCAAAACCTATGGCGCCTCCTCCAGAGGAAGTTTCAGGTGAATATCCTCATACACTTGATCTCAGGAAACAGTATAATAGGCTATAATTTTCGCAATTAATTAATAGCTATTATTTCTATGGAAGCACCAGCAGTTATGTCTGCAACTAATGTACAGACGCAAACTCAGACGCAAACTCAAGAAAGCTTCATCTACCCTGCCCCTACAGGTAATTATGATGAAGCTTTCGATGCGCAGCGTTTGATTCGTCCACAATGGCAATATCTGGTTAACAGTATCCAATCCTTAGGGTATTCAGGATTACAAGATCGTTACCAGAAAGCTCAACGCATTCTCAGGGACGATGGTGCAACGTTTAACCTTTCTTCAGAGCCTCTTTCGAGTAACGTATGGGGGCTTGATCCTATTCCTATGATCATTGGGTCAGAGGAGTGGGGTCATATCGAAGCCGGTATCATCGAACGCGCAGAGTTGTTCGATTTAATTCTCAAAGATATCTATGGTCCTCGAGAACTTATCAGGCACGGTATTATTCCGCCTGAAGTTATTTATGGGCACCCTGGTTTTTTACGCCAATGTAATGGTGTGTTTTTACCGGGAGATCATCAGTTAGTTCTGCATGCAGTGGATATGGTGCGCACACCTGATGGCAATATGTGCATTATTGGTGATAGAACTCAGGCGCCGAGCGGTGCAGGCTATGCACTTGAAAATCGTACCGTTATGTCGCGTGTTTTACCGAGCCTGTTCCGTGACAGTCAGGTACATAGATTAGCGATATTCTTTCAATCACTGCGTAACACCTTAACAACTCTAGCGTCTGCTAAAACAGACAGCCCTAGAATTGTGATACTGACACCGGGTGCTTACAGCGAAACCTATTTCGAACATACCTATTTATCCAACTATTTGGGTTACCCCCTTGTTCAGGGAAGCGACTTAACCGTTCGTAACGGCCATGTTTGGATGAAATCACTCAACGGATTGACTCAGGTTGATGTAATTTTGCGTCGAGTGGATGATAGTTTTTGTGACCAAGTAGAACTCAAGGCTGACTCTTATTTGGGTGTTCCAGGCTTACTAGAGGTTGTAAGAGCGGGCAATGTTATAGTGACCAACCCGCTTGGCTCAGGCATTTTGGAAACACCCGCCCTGCTGAAATTCTTACCAGCAATCAGCCAATTTTTCCTAGGTAGAGAACTCACAATCCCGTCAGTGGCTACTTGGTGGTGCGGAGACCCGCAAGATCTCAGTTACGTAAAAGCTAACTTGGATAATCTGATTATCAAGCCAGCTATCAGAAGGCATGACCGCCCGAGCATTTATGGTAGAAAACTGACGGCCGAGGGCAAACAGCTGATTTGGGAAAAGATTCTCGCAAATCCTTCCGCCTACGTTGCACAGAGTTATACCTCTCCTTCCCATCTACCGTCTTGGCAAGATCAGGGAATAAAGGCTCGCCCGTCTATTTTTAGGTCCTTTACAGTCTCGAACCAAACGTCCTATACAGTAATGGCCGGAGGCTTAACTCGTGTAGGTGTTGATTCTAAAGACACCATAGTAACAAACCAGACGGGATCACACAGTAAAGATACTTGGATTACCGCATCTGAGCCTGAGAAACAGATTACTCTGATTGATAGTAACTCTCAGACCAGAGATGTGGCTCAACAGGCGAATATTCCTAGCCGCGTTGTTGAAAACTTATTCTGGATGGGTCGCTACGCCGAGCGCGCCGAAGCTTCCATGCGCCTAATGCGTACTGTCTTTTTCCAACTCAACGGCGTGGAGCCTTTGCCATTAGACAGTAAAGCACTGCTTCTTAGCGCTGTGAGTAAACAAACGGGCAATATTCCAGGGTTTACCGAAGCAACAGAGGAGCAATTAGCCCACCCTGAAGCCGAGTTAATTGCACTGATCACAGACGGTAGTCGTCCTGGGTCCATCAAGTCTAACTTGCTTGCCCTGTTGACTTGTACTGAAGAAGTGAAAGAGATGCTCTCTGCTGATACCCGCAGGATCATCAACGACCTTCGTGATCATCTGTATGAATTAGACAGAACATTTGTGAGCGGTCTGCCCTCTGCACCAGAAGAAACGTTGGATCCGCTAGTTACCTCATTGCTCGCGTTATCGGGCTTAAACCATGAGAGTATGCTTCGAGGAATTGGCTGGAAATTCCAAGAAATTGGACGCAGAACTGAGCGTGCGCTGCAAACAGCCACGCTTCTCAAATCCACATTATCCACTGCGTTGCCAGAAATAGAGCAGCAGCAGGTGTTGGAATCCGTACTGCTCAGTTTGGAAGCCCTAATCTCCTTCAGAAGACGGTATCGGAAGCGCGCTGATGTGGCTCATGGGTTAGACTTATTAATGGTTGATGAAACCAACCCACGCTCGCTGTTCTATCAGCTACAGCAGTTGCGTAACTACGTTGATGATTTACCAAGAAGTGAAACATCAGCACCGGGCTTAACTAAAGAGAAAAAACTCATCATCAAATCGCTGAATGATATTCAACTCGCTGAATTAGAAGCGCTAGTGCTGCCGGATCCAGAAACCAACCAGCGATTGGCGATCAGTGCGCTGATGGATGATTTGATTATGAATCTTGAGCAGTTCACCTCCATCATTGGCGAAAAATACTTTGACCATACGGCAGGACCTCAACAATTGGTTACCACTCAGTGGGATAACGAATTATGATTTATAGAATTCGTCATATTACCGAATATCAATACAATACGCCGGTAAGCTTGTGTTATAACATTGCCCACGTGCTGCCTAGAGATACTCTCACGCAAGCCTGCCAAGCAACGTCTATCCACATTCATCCGGCACCTAATTATCAGCAAAAAAGAACGGATTACTTTGGTAATCACACCTACTACTTTTCGCTGCAAGAGCCACATAAAAAGTTGGTTATAGATGTGACTAGCGAGATAAAGATTGAATCGATGAGGCCCTCCCTCGATCTAGATTTGGGAGTGACCTGCGGTCAAGCGCTTGATATCTTAAGCCAATCTAAAGATCCTGATATTTTAGAGTGCCAAGAGTTTGTTTTAGACTCTCCGATGATAAAAACCTCTGCCGCACTGAAAGCTTATGCGGAACCGCTGTTCACCGAGAACCGCTCACTATTATCGGCTGCAAGAGAGCTCACCACTAAGATATTTAAAGAGTTTAAGTACGACCCTGCTTCAACCACCGTAGCTACACCGCTACACGAAGTGCTTGAACTAAAAAGCGGCGTCTGCCAAGACTTTGCGCACTTAGCCATCGGCTGCCTTCGTTCACTGGGGTTTCCAGCACGTTATGTGAGCGGTTATCTTGAAACCTTGCCTCCTCCGGGTAAAGAAAAGCTAGTAGGATCCGATGCAACACATGCTTGGTTCGCTATCTATTCTCCAGGTGAAGGCTGGTTCGAATTTGACCCAACCAACGACAACATGCCAGGAGAGCAGCATATTGTGACGGCGTGGGGACGCGATTATTCTGATGTAACACCGTTACGAGGTGTCATATTTGAAGGGGGTGGAGATCAGATGTTAAGCGTGTCTGTGGATGTACAGCGCATCGACCATTAATCTCCGACTTTGTCACTCTCTATGACTGAAACCTCATCGCTTCAGTCATAGATATTCCTGTCTTCGCAATAACTATTCTCAGCCACGCTTGACGCTTTTCTGCCTAACTTTCTTACTCGCTTTACCGGCGGCTTTCTTTCTAGCCGCAGCGGTCGGGCGATTAGCTAAACTCGGCTTAGCGATTTTAGGTGACGTTGAAGCCGTTTGTGCACGTTTAGCGGGTGTCTTTGTTTGATAACTCCCCGCCTTTTTGGTTTCTTCAGCCGGCACTAATTGCCACTCGGCACTACCGATCAAATCCTCGCGCCCCATATTACGCAACGCATCACGCAATGCAGGCCAGTTATCTGGATCATGATAGCGTAGCAAGGCCTTCTGAACCCGTCTCTGCTTCAGCTCCCTAGGGATATAAAGTTTTTCGCTTTTATACGTCACCTTTTTTAGCGGATTTCGACCCGAATGATACATGGCTGTAGCCAATGCCATAGGTGAAGGATAAAAAGTTTGTACTTGATCTACACGGAACTTATGCTCTTTCAGCCAAAGACCAAGATTGAGCATATCTTCATCTTCACAGCCAGGGTGCGCTGCGATGAAATAAGGTATTAAATATTGTTTTTTTCCAGCCTCTTTCGAGAACTTATCAAACATCTTTTTAAACCGATCATAGGTTCCCATGCCCGGTTTCATCATCTTCGATAGTGTTCCCTCTTCACTATGCTCTGGCGCAATTTTTAAATAACCGCCTACATGGTGAGTGACAAGCTCTTTAACATATTCAGGGTCTTCCACGGCGAGGTCATAACGCAGACCCGAAGCGATGGCGACCGTGTGTACTCCCGGTATTTTACGCGCCTTACGGTACAGCTGCGTCGTTTCGCTGTGATCTGTTTTAAGGTTTTTACAAATCACAGGATAAACACAAGACAGCTTACGGCAGGAGGCCTGTATATCTGCATCATTACAATTTAAATGATACATGTTCGAGGTCGGCCCACCTAAGTCAGAAATCATTCCTGTAAAACCGGGAACCTTGTCACGTATCTCTTCGATCTCTTTAATGACAGACTCTTGGGAACGACTTTGGATAATTCGCCCCTCATGCTCGGTGATCGAACAGAATGTACAGCCGCCGAAGCAACCACGCATAATATTGACCGAAAAACGTATCATGTCATACGCTGGGATTTTACGATTTCCATAGCGTGGATGCGGAATACGCTGGTAAGGCAGCCCAAAGACTGCGTCCATTTCGGGGGTATCTAACGGGATTGGAGGCGGGTTAATCCAGATCTCTCTTTTGCCATCACGCTGAACTAGGGTTTTAGCGTTATGCGGATTAGACTCAAGGTGCAAAACACGTGATGCATGCGCATAGAGCACGGGGTCTTTACTGACGCGATCAAACGCAGGTAATCGAATATAGGTATGATCAGCATCTAGGCGCTGCTTACCCTTTAAAGGTTCAGGAATAATGCGTATCGGTTGAGCCGCATTCGGGTCATTTTTACCCTTTTCCTCTGCGCACTTAGCAGGTTCTGGAATATACTCGTAGGGATTCGTAATTTGATCAATATGACCCGGCCAGTCAACACGTGTCGAGTCGACTTCAACAAAGCCTTCAGGCACATAATCACGTAGCACAGCCGTACCACGCAAATCTTTGATCGACTCGACGGGCTCACCCGCAGCAAGTCGATGGGTTAAATCGACTATCGCACGTTCAGCGTTACCGTATAAGAGAATATCTGCGCCAGAGTCGATTAATACAGAACGACGAACTTTGTTGCTCCAGTAATCATACTGTGCGATACGTCTTAGGCTTGCTTCAATACCACCAATAACAATCGGAACATCTTTGTAAAGCTCTTTACAGCGCTGAGAGTAAACAATGACGGCGCGATCTGGGCGCTTTCCTTCTAACCCATCTGGCGTGTATGCATCATCATGACGCACCCTTAGATCAGCGGTATAACGATTGATCATAGAGTCCATATTGCCTGCGGTAACACCGAAATAAAGGTTCGGTTTACCTAACTCTGAAAAATCCGCTGTTGTTTTCCAGTCTGGCTGTGCAATAATGCCCACACGAAACCCATGGGCTTCGAGCACCCGCCCCATGACAGCCATCCCAAAACTTGGGTGGTCGACATAGGCATCACCAGTGATCAAAATGACATCACAACTTTCCCAGCCCAGCTGCTCCATTTCTGCTCGGGTAGTTGGTAAAAAAGGCGCAGGGCCATAGCATTCTGCCCAATAGGGCTTGTGCGAGAATAGATTGGAAGCAGTTCTGATCATGGAGAATAGGTGTCTTATTGAATTAACCCGTAATTCTCTCAGAAAGCTGACCTATCTCCTAGTATTAAACTATGGAATAAGATGTTTTTTTATTCTTTAACGAAGCGGCTTATGGTTTGTTCATTGACTAACAATATCGCACCCGATGCAGAAAAGCGTATCTGTGGTTGGCTTTGAATCTGATATAAGAAGTTATCTTCAAATGCATTAACGGTCTGAGAGCAGAGCTTTCGCGTGGTAGAAACCTTATCAACGATAAGTGTGCCCTTCTCTATCAGGTACGGTCCTTTGAACTGGTTACAGCCGCTAAACCCAAATATCATGCCTTTCTCGAATTGAATATGCATTTGAGCTTGGTCTAAGACTCCGCGACTAAGTAAAACATCCAGCTTCCAGCGGGTATTATCTAGATGAGATACCTCAGATGAATTTGTCAGTGTTTCATCAAAATTGATGATTTTGGGGGACTGGCATGCACTCAGCAGTAACGTGATCAATACAACAGCTATCCTTAGCATCTCAGTAATCCTAATTCGTATATGATGGGTTCAATACTATATGAACGATACGATACTACAACACCTAATCCCTTATATTTTATATGGAATTAGGTGTCTTGCTACAAAAGATCAGATCTCAACGACATCGAAAGGCACAAGCGTGTCAACGTCTACCGTGTAATCAACACCCGCAACGCCAAAACCAAACAGCTTTAAGAATTCCGCTTTGTAAGCAGCGTAGTCTGTTTTTTCGAACAGGTTGTCGGTCGTGATCACTTCCCAAAGTGCTTTACATTCATCTTGAATATCATCACGTAGTTCCCAGTCGTCCATACGGTAACGATTGCCTTCATCAATCAGACCTGTATCACCATACAAACCTGTACGGAAAAGGCGATGTATCTGTTCCATACAACCTTCGTGTACGCCCTTCTCTTTCATGATTTTGAATACCATAGAAAGATAAAGAGGCATCACAGGGATAGCAGAGCTGGCCTGTGTCACTACTGATTTTAAAACACCTACATTAGCCTGTCCGCCTTTCGCCGCTAGCAGATCATTTAACGCAGTTGCTGCACGGTCTAAGTCTTGTTTTGCCTTACCTAAGGCGCCATCCCAATAGATCGGCCAAGTAATTTCAGTACCGATATAACTGTAAGCTACCGATTTACAGCCTTCAGCTAAAACACCTGCATCGTTGAGCGCTTGGATCCAAAGTTCCCAATCCTGGCCACCCATGACTGTTACCGTATTGGCAACTTCTTCATCTGTTGCTGGCTCAACTTCCGCATTGATGATGATATCTTTGTTGGTATCAATGGCCGTAGATTTGTAGGTTTCACCAATCGGCTTTAATACTGAGCGCACAACTTCCCCAGTATCAGGCATTTTTCTTACCGGCGATGCCAATGAGTAAACGACCAAATCAATTTGGCCTAAATCTTGTTTGATAAGCTCAATCGCTTTCTGTTTTGCTTCATGAGAAAAAGCATCACCATTAATGCTTTTGGCATAGAGGCCAGCTTCATGTGCGAACTGATCAAAATAAGCTGCGTTATACCAACCCGCAGTACCCGGTTTTTTGTCAGTGGCCGGCTTCTCAAAAAAAACGCCGATTGTTGACGCGCCAGAACCAAATGCTGCTTCAATTCTAGATGACAAACCATAACCACTAGATGAGCCAACGACTAAAACGCGCTTTGGGCCATTATTCAAAGGACCTTTAGCCTTAACATAATCGATCTGTTCGCGGACATTTTGAGCGCAGCCAGTAGGATGAGTTGTGGTACATATAAAACCACGAATTTTCGGAGTGATGATCATGGCAGATACAAATCTCTATCAATTAAACGGACATAAATATGGCCGATACCATACCCGATTTTGCTGGTTATGGATAGCAAAACACCCGCCTTGGCGGGTGTTAACAGGATTTATAAGTGTCTGAGATTTATTGAAAAGCACTCGCTAAATGCTCATCACTCATCGTTAGAATAGCTTCACTACCATTGAGTGCAACCGCAGCATAAGACTGATAGCGCGGCAACACCTGCTCAATATAGAAACGAGCAGTTAAGAGTTTAGCCTCTAAATAAGGATCAGTATCACCTTGAGCAATAAGGCGCTCAGCAGCAATAGCTGATCGTAACAACTGCCAAGCACCGCATACGGTTCCCATCATCATAAGATAGTTGTATGCAATGGAACCGGGTAGTTGTGCATCATGACTGGTTTGCGTAAGCAGAAACTCTGTGGCTGTCGTGACTGTCTCTAACGCAGCGGCATAACTAGCTGCTAAGCTGGCTAATTTTGCTGAATTTTTGGCCTCTTCTAGCGTAACTTTCATTTCGGCCATCAAACGCTGAGCTGCTGCACCTTGATCCAACAGGGTTTTACGACCAACCAGATCCAATGCTTGGATGCCATTTGTACCTTCATAAATAGGTAAAATTCTAGCATCTCTGAAGTGTTGAGCAGCACCGGTTTCTTCAATAAAGCCCATGCCGCCATGCACTTGAACCCCTAACGAGGTCACCTCTTGGGCAACTTCAGTACACCAGCCTTTAACAATAGGTGTTAGGTATGCCGCCCGCGCTTTTTCAACTGAAGCAGCCTCTTTGTCATCCAAAGCATGAGCAAAATCTAAACTACCACAGGCATCATAGGCTAATGCACGGCCAGCCTCAGTGAGTGATTTCATGGTTAAAAGCATGCGACGTACATCTGCATGGCGCAGAATTGGCCCATCTGTTTCGAACCCTACCGCTTTGCCCTGAATACGATCACCCGCATACCATAACGCCTGTTGGTAAGCTCGCTCAGAAATTGCAACGCCCTGCAAACCAACAGCTAATCGTGCGTTATTCATCATAGTAAACATACAGGCCAAGCCTTTACCTGCCTCACCTACTAGATACCCAACAGCCCCTTCATTTTCGCCAAACGCCATAACACAGGTCGGACTCGCATGAATCCCGAGTTTGTGCTCGATAGACGCAACCGCCACATCATTTTTCGCACCCAACGATCCATCAGCATTCACTAAAAATTTAGGGACGAGGAAAAGAGAGATACCACGCACACCCTCGGGTGCATCGGGTAAGCGCGCGAGGACAAGATGGACAATATTCTCAGCCATTTCATGATCGCCCCACGTGATGAAAATTTTAGTGCCTCGCACTAGATAATGATCACCGTTAGGCTCAGCCTTTGAGCGAACAACCGAAAGATCTGATCCAGCATTCGGTTCGGTCAGGTTCATCGTACCTGTCCACTCACCACTGATCATTTTTGGCAAATAAATATCTTTAAGTGCAGAACTTCCGTTAATAGAGAGTGCTTCAACAGCGCCCTGGCTTAGTAAAGGACATAAGCCCCATGCCATATTCGCAGACTGCCACATCTCCATAACAGGGATAGATAATGAGTAGGGTAACCCTTGACCGCCATATTCAGGGTCAAATTGCAAAGAACCCCAGCCACCTTCAGCGTATTGCTGATAGGCTTCTGCGAAACCTGCGGGAATACCTACGACACCATTTTCCAGTGTTAAACCTTGTTGATCTCCGACTTCGTTGGTAGGTGCAATCACTTCGCTAGCAACACGGCCTGCTTCATCTAAAATTGCACTGACCATATCAGGCGTCGCATCTTCAAAAGTCGATAGCTCCGCAAGTTGTGGCATACGTGATAAGTTATTTAATACAAACTGCATATCCTTAATG